>JAFWCP010000597.1 GCA_017536845.1 Solobacterium sp.
CCAGATACATGTCCAGAGAAGCCTGCCGCAGCTGCTCATAATCACTGTTGTGGATGGTGTGTTCTTCATAGCTGCTGTCCATCGTAAAACCGCCTTTAATGTTATACTTCCTGCCTTCATACGCAAGCAGCCGGTCGGTATCTTCGTCCCTGTACAGGATATATGGTTCCGAATGACGCGTTCCTGTCCGCAGACGGGAAGAGAACCAGTCCCCGTATCTGTCAGAACTGCTGTCGTGATACAGTGTAATCGTACTTCTGCAGTTCAATCCGGATACGTGTACGGGATTCTGAAGCGCAATCCACTTTTCAAGGAAGCTGTGAATTTCTTCCTCTTCAATCTTTCCCCATAACCGCAGGGAGAAATGGCCACTTGATTCAAAGACCATATGATCCTTCATCGGGAAATCGTTCAGACAGCCAAAGCCCAGTCCCCTGTTCTTTCCAGCACCGAGCAGTGCTGCATACAGGCGGATCCAGAATGCCCGCTCCTTGCCGAAAACCTCCGTCAGGATGGGGTTCAGGCCGGACTCATCAAAGAACTTCTCGGCAAGCATGCCGTTGGCAGGATAGCAGTTTAAATCCTTCCATGCCTGCGAGCGGGGAATAAACGTCCAGCCAAAGTTCCTCTTTCTCTCTTCCTCTTCTTCCTGCAGCCTTTTTGCCTCTGCTTCTTCGGCAGCCCGTTTTTCTTCCTCTTCACGCTGCCGTTTTTCAAGGACGCCCTCTGCACAGTATCTGTCATAGGCCCAGTCCGGCTCCATCATCCCGGGTTCTTCCGCCGGGATGCCGATCACTAAGCTTCCTTTTACATCCGTATCAATGGAAAAATACGGCATATTCCTTTTCAATGCGTAGTATTTGTTGTTTTTGCCAAGCTTGGCATAAGCCGGAACTTTCACCAGTCGTTTTTCACTCATAAGCTTTTTCCTGATTCCTCGTTCATTATACTGGATAATGAACCCGGACAGAATGTAATATTGCAAAGCTGATGAAATGAACATCCATGTCATTGACAATATCCTGCAGAAACCGATTGTTTCTGAAATGCCGCTTTGCATTTTCCTGTGTTTCAGAATGGCCTGAAAGAGGCAGACAATGTGCTGTAAACTGGCATTGTTGACGGTCAGATTGTTTTAGACGATCTGTTTCAATAATTATTATTCCCCGTAACTCATTTTTTTGAGGGTTACGGGGGAATAATCCTTGTTTTCTTCACTTTTCGCATCATCGGACAGCCTGAAAACGGTGTCCGGATTCATTTTTGTCTGTTCATCATCTCCAATATCATCCGTTTCTGCAGACTTTCGCTTCATGACCTCCTGCAGTATCGGGTGCAGGTCATACCAGCCTGATACATCATATGCAGCCACCATATCCTGTGCCATCAGTTCCATAAGCAGGCGCCTGCTGCCCTTTTCCTGGATGACCTTTTCTTTCGTGCTATCCTCAAGGATTTCCTTCAGCACGGGAAGATTCCTGCAGACAATCAATATATCAGCTTGCAGTGCATGATTGAATCCGGCATCCTGAAAGATCTCTTATTCCTTGAGATTTACAAGGTATTTCATTGCTTTTGCCTGGGTGTACACAACTTCAAGAATCTGCACAGGCGGTTCATTATTGCCGGGATAACGATAACCTCCAACCCTGACCTTGAATGTGCCGAAGTCTGAAATCAGAATGTCTTCCCTTTCCAGCAGAGAATCCTTTATCTCTTCAAAAACCATGTCCACGATTTCCTTTGCCTCTTTTTATTCAGGGAAAACCTGTCCGCAATCTTCACTGCGATATCTTTTTTTGTCACTGCCATAGAATCCTCCTTCTTATATGATTGCCGGGAATGATGTTTATTCCCGCCGTATGATTGGAACCTGGATCTTGAAATACATATCCCCGGCATCGGTGAACGGAAACTGTGAAAGCACCTCACAGATATAATCGCCATTGACCTGCATATGCATGTTTTCAATCTGCTGTCTGAGACGCTGGGCGTAGGCAAGCTCCTGTTCTACATTGTCCAGAACAACACACAGGTACAGGCCGTCAGG
Organism: Solobacterium sp.; assembly: GCA_017536845.1. Next base: position 2,051 of record JAFWCP010000597.1, read on the forward strand.
GAGCCTGCGGATTGTATTCTGTTCAGGATACATCGTATCCGCAAAGACAAAGGCAAGATCGGATTCGTACGTCTGATGGATGAAGTTTTCCTTCTCGATGATGGTGCCGATGTTTACAAAGTAGGAAGGCGGAAGATGGTTCTCAAACATATAGTTCTGCATATGCCTCAGCATCTTCTCATAGCCGGCATACCCTTCTTCAAAAAAGTTGAACGGTGTCTTCTGCACATCAATCAGCCTTTCCTCAATGTATTCAAAGTAAGGCAGGCCAAGGGGAGGAAGTGATTTTAATAAACGCAGATTCTTCACAAGGCGAAGAAGGTTGCTGCGGCTGACAGAGAGACGTAAGATCTCATCCTTCAGTAAATCCGACTGTACGGCCAGCAGGTCGGCAAGTTTCTCCACGGAAGTCACAGCGAAAAGATCGCGGATTTCGCTTAACGGCATATCACAGCTTTTCAGGGCGTGGATCAGATCCAGCTTCACACACTGGCCAAGGGTATAGTACCTGTAGCCGGTATTTGGATCCTGGTATTCCGGTTCCAGAAGCTGGTTCTTTGCATAAAGACGCAGGGTCTGCGTGCTGACGTGGTTCAGCTCTGCCATCTCGCCGATTTTCAGATATTTATCCATGATTTCATCTTTCCTTTTCCATATTCTATTGTACAGAAAATCAGAACAGAAGGGGCTTGACTTTATAGCAGGTATAAAGTTTACAATGCAGATAAGATAAATCTTACAGGAGGATCATATGGACAGAAAAGTCACTTTCGTACAGTACGGCTGCGGCAAGATGGGCAAGTATCTGATGCGTTACGGCATGGAAAAGGGTGCTGAACTGATCGGTGCGTTTGACATGAACCCGGCCATTCAGGGCAAGGATGTATGTGAAATCATCCAGCATGGCTATGAAGAAACAGGCATCAGGATCATGCCGTCATCCGAAGCGGATGCTTTCTTCAAAGAGCATCATCCGGATGTATGCATCATCGCGACAAGAAGCACGGTTGCAGAACTGGAAGATATTCTGACCGTATGCGCGAACAACGGCGTCAACGCCATTACGACATGTGAAGAAGCACTGTATCCCTGGAACTCTTCCCCGGCTCTTACAAAGAAGCTGGATGAGCTGGCAAAGAAAGGCGGCTGCACCCTGACCGGTGTCGGCTATTGTGACCTTTACTGGGGGACAATGGTCACCAATTTCATGGGTGCCCAGGCTTCCATCAAAAAGATTGTCGGTTCCAGCTGGTACAACGTTGAGGATTACGGCATTGCCCTGGCCGAAGGCCATGGTGCCGGCCTTACCATTGAGGAATTCGAGAAGACCATCGGTGCCTACAATGACTACTCATCCGAAGAAATCAGGAAGGCTGTGGAAAGCGGTGAATATGTACCTTCCTACATGTGGAACCAGAACGGCTGGCTGTGCGCCAAGCTTGGCCTGCACATCACTTCCCAGACCCAGAAATGCATTCCTACCACATGGCCCACGGACCTGAAGTCAGAGACGCTTGGCTTTACGGTCAAAGCAGGAAATGCGACCGGCATGAGAGCCATCGTGACAACGGAAACCGAAGAAGGCATTACCTTTGAAACAGAGTGTGTAGGCAAGGTCTTCGCACCGGAAGAATTCGACAAGAATGAATGGACCATCTATGGCGAACCTGATTCTTCCCTGGTATGCAATAAGCCGGCTACCGTAGAACTGACATGCGCCAACATCATCAACCGCATCCCGCAGCTGATCGATGCTCCATCAGGCTATGTCACAACGGACCAGTATCCGTATAACATCTACTGCATCAAGCCGCTGAACGAATACGTCAAGACAAAATAAGCTGTATGCAGAGGACCGTACTTCCTGACAGGAGGTACGATCTTTTTTTCTTACAGTTAAAGGTCATTCCGATTTCATCTTACCGATCCATGCACGTGATCAGGTGCTTATTTCACAGGTATTGAAACAGGATCTGCCATCTCTGACAGACCCATGTATTACTTTTCTTCCAGCACCATGACCGACCAAGGTTCAAGGATGAGATCCTGCCCTGCGGCAATGTCACGGTTCCGCCGCAGTTCGACCGTTTCGAATGCAGGCGCCCTGGCGGTAATGGTTCCCTGTGAATAGTTGAAGAAATACATGATCTTCTGGCCAAAGTCATTGATGCCCTTGCGGATGATCAGCGGGAAGTGCCCTTCTGTTTCAATGCCGGCGCTTTCGGCAGCCTGATGGATGATGCTTTCCAATAGTTCATCACTGCATTTTGTGCCGATATAGTACGCATGGCCTTTGCCATAGGCATTGACGGTTGCAGCAGAATACTTTCCCCAGCTGGGATGGTCATAGCAGACAAGGGTTTCCGCTGTATCCGGCTTTATGAGTTCCATGAAGACTTCTGCCTTCCCGACATTACCCAGCGCATTCTTCAGACCGGTATTGACAGGGAATGTGAATTCGTTGTAGCTCATACCGAAAGCCTGATGCAGGATATGCGGTTTGACATCGGGATAGACCTTCGTATCCTCGTTGGCATAGGCGGTTTTGAAGGTGGCAAGGATGGTTCCTCCCTCCTTTGCAAACCGGTCCAGCCGATTGAGGATTTCTTCATCTGCGTCATACAGGGCAGGAATGACAATCATGTCGTAATCAGAAAGACTGTCTGCTTCCGGGCTGATGAAATCACATTCATTATTCATCCGGTATAACGCATCATACACCCATCTGACAATGTCGTTATAGAACGTATGGGCGCTGAAAGACGCATTCATATCCATGGGGAAGCTGTTTAAGGCGGTAAGGGCTTCGTTGCTTACCAGCACTGCCGTTCTGTTTTTCTTTTTCAGGTTTACCAGATGCGGGCCGATGCGTCTGAGCTCACTGCTGATTTCACATACAGCATCATAAACACTGTTTTCCCGGAAGTCATGGGTCAGGATACCCATCCAGTATGTCTCAGCACTGTTGTGGATGGAATGCCAGTGCCAGTAGCTGATGCCGTTGGCACCTGAGGCGAAATGACTGTATGCCTGCTGCAGCAGCTGGCCGTCAAACGGCAGCCAGTCCGGAAAGCCGTGTGCCTGTGTTTCCAGTACAAGGTAATTGTCATGCTTAAGGGATCTTGCCATATCACCGCCGAAGGCAATTTCAGCCCCGGTCAGTCTGTCCTGAGTGGGATGATAGATATCACAGCCTGTCAGGGTCAGGCATTTTGCGGCATGGAAGTGGTTGACCCGAGGCTGTACGCCGAAGGAATACCCCCTCCATTCATAGTCAAAGTTATGGGTGATGAACTGGTCATCTCTTTTATACTGTCTGACAATGTCCGCCTGCCAGGCAAGGAAGTCATCCACCAGGGTTCTGCGGAATTTATCAAACTCCCCTTTCAATGATCCGTTGATGGAGCCTCTGATATCAGGAAAGACATCCCAGTCTGACAGGGCATTGCTCCAATACGCAAGGCCGAAGGCTTTGTTCATTGCCTGGATGTCATCATGGAACCGTTCTCTGAGATGTCTGACAAAGGCTTTCTGAATCCCTTCATTGACAGCATCGTAGTATTTGGTTTCATTGTCAATCTGATAGCCGATGACGCATTTCCTGTTCGCCGTTACTTCCAGAAGCTGCCGGATGATCCTTTCCGCCGCTTCCCGATAAGCAGGTGAGCTGATATCCATCAGCTGCCTGGCCCCGTACATGGCCGGGCCATGGTCCGTATCCGCCATGATTTCCGGGTGCTGGTGTACAAGCCAGTAAGGAACGGCATAGGTGGGTGTGCCGATGATGACATCAATTCCGGCTTCTTCCATGGCGTCCATGACCCGGATGACTGATGTAAAGTCAAAAGTATCCTGATCCGGCTGTTCCGTACTCCAGGTGGATTCGGCAATCCTGACCATGTTGATGCCGGCCTTTTTCATCATTTCGATGTCCTTGTCAAGCCTGTCAAAGGGCATATACTCGTCGTAATATGCACATCCGTAAATGATCTGGTTCATATTCTTCTCCTGATGATATTCCGTGTTTTTTCTGTTCCAGTATAGACCTTTTTCATTTCCTGTATCAACAGAGATAGAATTCAAAAAGTAAGGCTTTTGAAAAGAAAACTTCCGCAGACTGCGGAAGCTTTGTTTTTCGGATGTCGAAGTCTGACCTTCTTCGCCAGGTATTTCTTTCTGTCCTGTCAGATAACGTGATCTGCAGGGCTGTTCGCTGGTCTGTGGGATGAACATTCGCAGCCAATACCGCGCGGGAAACCCCTGACAGAATCCGTTGTTGACATCCAGTGTGATCGAGCTCATGCATCATGCAGGCTTACACTGATGAATCCGAAAAAGGATGTATGGTTTCTGATTCTTCGGCCAATTCCGGTTCTGCGTTTCTTACATCAATATCATTCTGCAGGTTGAGGAAGTATCGATCTGATACGCCAAAATACCTTGCCAGGCGAATGGATGTATCGGCAGAAATCTTTTTTCTGTCATGCAGGATATCCTGAATCCTGGATACCGGAACATGGATATCCTTTGCAAGGCGATAAGCTGTGATATGCATCGGTTCCATGAATTCCTCATACAGAATCTCACTGATCTTAGGTGTTTCAATCATCATAACCAATACTCTTTGTTTGTTTTTGTTTTTCCTGCTCTGTTCTAATATGTTCTTTACAGTTTCCAGTATAACAGGCTAATCCCTCTCGCCAGATTCTGTCGATTTTTAACACGAAATACTGCAATCATTATTTCCTGGATCATCAATTGTGAAGCAGTCATAGGACCTGTATGATCTGAATTGAATGGATTTGTTTTTCAGATCATAGACCATAGCCTTATCAGTAAAATCCATTGCCCTGCAATGCGAAACCATTACTATAACAAGACTAGGATTTACCCGTATCTCTTCTCGAAGCAATTCATTCAACACCTTGGAATTTTTAAAGGACAAGTGATTAAGCGGTTCATCTAACAGTAATACATTGGTCGCCTCAAGTTTAAGTAAACGACTGATTAAGTGAACTATTTTGCCTTCACCAAAACTCACATTGTTTTTTATCTTCAGGTTTTTCTTATCAGCAATGCCAAACGCATTTAACAGACTGTCAAATTTATCTCCATTCAAATCAATGCCGATGCCTCTGCAGGCTGTTTCACAAATCTCTTTGATTGTCATTCCTTTATAAAAATCCTCAACCTGAGAAACATAAGAGTATCTCCGTCTCGTTGATGGATCCAGCAAATCATATCCAGAGGAATCCAAAATGCTTCCCGTTACCTTTAGCCCTCTGTATCTTTCGTTTAACTCTCGGCTATTCCCAAGAAAAATCAGTTCCAAGAGCAAAGATTTCCCTATGCCATTTGGTCCAAGGAATATGTAACGTTCTCCATCGTTGATCGTAAAATTGAGATTCTCATATAGAATCCGATCCCTCAGCCTGACTGTAAAATTTTCAAACTTAATTTGCTCGGCCATATCTTCTTCCTCCTGATAAGGACAGACAGACAAAGATAATTATCATAGCGACTATGTACGGCAACAGATAATAGATTTGTCTTTCCAATCGAAGCTGAAAGAAAACGATCCACATTATTTCTATCAGGAAGGGAATCCCGATAAAAAACACATGGTCATTTCTATTTATTGCTTTAACGGATGAAGCATTATATCCATCACGGTAATACTTATCCGTTTCGGTATTGATGCCTTTGTGCAGGTATAAAGCCAGTGCCAGCACAAATAGTAATATCAACAAAGTTACGAAAGCACAGTATAAGGCTATCCGCCTTTTTATCGCAGTCACTTCATCTGCAATACTGTACCTTTCGGAATAAGAATAGTCGTTCTTCATGTATTCGCCATATTGTTCATCATCTAGCAGATAAACAACATTCCCTTGCGAATGGTTATAAAGACTCTCGTCATAGCCAACAATTGCAAATGCAAAATCCTGGTTTTCTTGAGTATCATACAAATCAGACAGATAGGATAAAACAGCTTTTACCTCATATGTGATTTGGGTATCATAAATCGGAAAGTCCGCAATGATCCTTGAACCAATCCTAATTCCAAACCGTTCTGCCATCTTTCCAGAGATTGCAATTTCATTTGATTTCAACATTATCCCAACGATTATCGGATCATCTGATTGGATATATGTGTTGATATTAAGCCGAGAATCGTCTTCATTTCTGAAAGTGACCAGGTTATTGAGCTTTTTCAGGCTTGGAAACTCTTCGATATCTGAACTACTGATCACGACTCTCTCATAAGCCCCATGTTGTAAACTGATCTGTTCTTTATACCGCGGCATAATCACATTCAAAAATACTATATCCCATATGATGAGCACAATAATTATTGCCGCCGTAAACGGAGCCAATGAAGGCAGCATAACTCTTAGATGTTTATTATATTCACTGCTCATTTTCTTTCGCCTGTTTGTCAACTTCTGTTCAATTCTTCGCTTCTCACTCATTACGTTTCGCTTCTACAAACTCCTTCTGCTCAACAAGGAATTTTTGTTTCAGCCTGTTTTTCTGAATAGTACCGCAAACTGCCATCAGCACAACCGATGCGCAGATACCTATTATATTCAGCGGTGAGATTATTCTAATCCATCCGGTAACTAATCCCATTATTGCTATACCGATATTAACACTCAGCATCAGTATAGTTATGCATGCAAAGTATTTTGAATACATTGCAGTTTCTTGGCCAATGGTGAAATTATCACGAATATCTCTAAGCACATTTTGCCTTGTATATCCACCTGCTTTTGTGGAAGAAATAATCAGCATTACACCATACGCTGCTATTAAGCTTGCAAAAGAGATAATCATATTGCGAAGTAGCTTGGCATTATTTCTGCGGGCGATCTCACTGAGATAGTCTGCCGTCACAAAGGTTGCCATTGAAGTATCAGATTGTCCTTGCGTGTCAAGGTATCGTTGATATGCTTCATCAGTTTCAAACTCATCGCGAGAGCGTATATTTCCTTCTGGCCTATATTCCTTTTCAAAATATTCATCAGATGCTGCCATATCGTTGCTTGCAATATAAGCACCGCTGTACTTGACAGATTTCATTGCATCTTTAACATCATCCGTTAATACAGTCAGGAGTGAGCCTCCAACCATTCTGTAATCGCTGAAATATATTCCGGAAACAGTGAAAGATATGGTTTTCCCGTCCACCATGATATCAATCTGATCTCCGGCAACAATTCCAGCATTCTTTGCAAAGTCATCTGTAACATAAAGCACATTGCCGTCTGCCTTTTTAAAGGATTTTGCAAGTGTATCAGCAAACGTAGTATAGTCACGATCCGTATTACTCTCAACGATGAATAGATTGGATGCGATTCTTCTTCTTCCCACTTGGACATCAACAGCACGATAGTAATAAGGAGTGACTTTATCCACATGGCTCAATTGGTTAATCTCGTTGATTTGATCAACAGAGGGCGCTTGAATAATATAGTCTACCAATGTTTTTTCAATGTTAAATAAGCCCTTCGTATCACTATAAGACTTAAAAAAGAAAACTGAGCATAGCAACAGGCATAAGAAAGCACCAAGTCCGATTATTTCCTTACTTGATACTCTGAGATTCTTATTTTCAAATCGATTCATACTGATCTCCTTATTAATCCTGGAGGGTGTACTCAAAAAAGATTGTCCTTGAATACCCACTGTTCATTTCATTACCATCTTTGTCGTAGATATGGGCCATCATCTTGGCCTCTCCTTCATCTGTTGGCGTTCCATAGAATAGGATTTTCTCATCAGTTGCCTCTTTATATCCTTGCATGGTAAAAGTCATTCTCGTCAGTTCGTCAGATTCATTCCAGACAATCGAATCTGGCTCAAGGCCTCCCATACCTTTAACCTCAACTTCTTTCGTCTTCGGGATATCGATCACTACTCTGTAATCTGTTGGCTTTTTCTTGTTTGTTACAAGCTTTATCGTTATGCATGTGTAAAACTTTTTCCCAACTTCAAAACTTGTGATAGATTCATCATAGGCCCCAGCACCATCAATTATTTTGAAGCCAAAGTTGACTGACGGCATCAATGTTGCAGCACATGCCGATAATGATAAAATCATAGTCAAAGTAAGTATGACTCCAATAATTCTTTTGGCTATAGATCTCATTCCTTCCTACCCTCCTTATCTCTGCAGTAAATATTCAAAGAAAAGCGTTCTCGAATATCCCTTATTTATTGCTTCACCATTCTTGTCATATATGTTGACCATCATCTTGGCCTCTCCTTCATCTGTTGGCGTTCCATAGAATAGGATTTTCTCGTCAGTTGCCTCTTTATATCCTTGCATGGTAAAAGTCATTCTCGTCAGTTCGTCAGCCTCATTCCAGACAATCGAATCCGGTTCAAGACCTCCCATACCTTTAACTTCTACTTCTTTCGTCTTCGGGATATTAATCACTACACTGTAATCTGTGGGCTTTTCCTTATCTGTGACAAGTTTTATCGTGACGCATGTGTAAAACTTTTTTCCAACTTCGAAACTTGTGATAGTTTCGTCATAAGTGCCAGCACCATCTGTGACTTTAAAGCCAAAATTTACTGAAGGTATTATGGTTGGTTTATCAAAAAACATCTGTACTATTGCTGCTGTTATGGCAGTGATACCAATACATCCACAGATAATCATCAGAATTTTCCCAATGAATGATTTCCCATTTGGAGCAGGTATTGGCGCAAGCTTTGTGATTCTAATATTCTTCATAATTACAAGTCCCTTTTTATACGATATCCCTTCTAATCAACAATACTTTGCAATCTGTCCTTGTTTTCCATCCTTGATCAAAGATACATTCTCAATCTCACAATCATTAACCTCATACATAAGGGGAAGGAACTCCGGTGCTGTTTCCAGTAAAACAGATACATTCCTAATCGTACTATTGGAACATCTGCCCGCTAAAACAGCCACTTTGGGCTCATAACACATGTTATCATACACAACGGAGATTTTCTCAAATGCGATGTCTACTATTTCTGCTTGTGACATAGTGAAAAACAAGGCGAGGGTCTGTTCGTCACCCCATATTTCATCGCTTAACATGAGATTCATAATCTTATGTCCATTTCCGTAAAGCTTTCCCGAAAAATCTCCAACTAAACACTTTACTTTCTTCCCTTTGCAATCAATATCACATGCAAGTTCATAATCACCTTTACGCTTGATATTCAGCAAATCATCTAAACACTTAATATACTCCATTTTCAATAGCCTCCTTTAATCCTTTCCTTAACAGATCAGCACCTCCAGTATGGCGGTAAGCCTCATGCAGTTCAGTAGGAACCAATATCATGGTCTTTCCGTCTTCTAGATGATGCCATGTATAACCTGGAATCGATTCCTTTATTCCATGATGAATGAGATTTGCCCGTGCAATATCATCTGCACCGTCATTCAATCCAGTCAGTCCAGGCAGCTGAACTCGCGCAATGGCATAATCATCAAGGATGGCAAATCCTTGTTTGCTCATATAGATATTTCCATATTTAGCTTTGATGTATGCTGAATTAGCACCAGTTGGTTGCATAATACACCCGGCATACTTAAGGTTTATGATTGTATTGCCTGCTTGCTTATACTGAGCCACAAAATCTGAAATATAATCGCCCCTTAGTTCTGCAATTTCTAAAACATAGTTTCTATACATTGATTCGTCTGATACGCGGTAGTAATCCGACACAACATTACAGATCCTCATAACCTTATTGTCTGGAATGCCCCATTCTGCAATACTTGTTCCGCTCATAATCTTGGCAACAATATCATCTGCAAGTCCTTCTCCTTTCAGAAAATCAGTGGTCATTTCTTCAATCAAAGAGTGGTTTAACTTAGCCTGAATCAGCAAACAGTTAACACTTCTATTATAACTAGAAACCAGCTTTTTATACACGTCATCTCCATATTTATTAATGATATCTACTTTCGAAAGAGAATTCTGAATGAGATCCTTTGCAAAATCCGGACTTAATTTCAGATATTCAAGTCTATTACATGCAATATCATTGAGTAATCCGGAAAGCTCCTTCTCATTTCCTAGATTATTGATCGCCATAGCAACGGCCTCATAAGAGCGACACATATTTTCTGATATTTGCTTATTTATCTTTACGACATCGTCTAGTGACTTTATTGATCCATCCATAAGTCCAGTTACAACGCTTCGTAATTTCTCCTCTGAAAGATATGTGTTCGTTTTCATTAGCTGATTATATAGAACCCGTGCATTCATCAGCTTGTTCACATTCTTGCTCCCATATCTCAATTGCATCAGAATGAGTGTATTTGAATCAGATAGGATATTATCGGCAGCTTTCTTACCAATTTTTTCAATCAAATCAAAATACAAATCATTCGCTGTTATCCCATTCTTAATTAGCTCAAAGATTTCATCGCCCATGCTTAGTTTCAGACAGTTATCAACGAATTCTTTTGAAAAAGAACTGCCAAAGTATTGAACGAACTCAAACAGGTTATTTTTTATGAATTTACGCGCACCCGGATCCGTAATATCATCGAGATTTTTGATTGCACCCTTCTTTATGTCTTTTACCAGTTGCTTGCCGACATCGTCAGTAAGACCCGCTTTCTTCAGGAATCTGTCCTGTATTGCCTTGGTGACATCGGATGAAACATTAAATGGGTTAAACTTTTTCG
>JAFWCP010000598.1 GCA_017536845.1 Solobacterium sp.
AATGATGTCAACCAGAAAAGGAGATTAAAACAATGACATTAGTTAACGTCAGTTCCGCCCTCAAGAAGGACGAAATCAGAAAGCTCCTCGAAGAGCAGACAGGCCCGAGCTACAAATTCGTCAAGATGAAGACAGCCATCGAACAGCAGTTCGAAGTTACCGGCGATGAAGGTATCAAGGACATCGCTTCCTACACAAAGAAGCTCATCACTTCCACACCGTGGGGCAAGGTTCTGATGCTGAGAGTCCTGATCGAAGGTCAGGCATTCACAGGCGGCAAGGTATAAGACCTGATGCATCCGTTTTTCGGATGCTTTTTTTAAGGAATCATTGAAAGGAGAAACACAGTTATGGCATTTCCGAAAGGCTTCCTTTGGGGAGGCGCAACAGCTGCCAATCAGTTTGAAGGCGGCTGGAATGAAGGCGGCAAGGGAGCAGGCGTTCCCGATCACATCAGAGGCGGCACCGTCAGCGAACCGCGTTTATGGGATAAAGAGATCGATCCGAACGTCTACTATCCTTCTCATCAGGCGGTAGATTTCTACCACTTCTACAAAGAAGACATTGCCCTTTATGGCGAAATGGGCTTCAAGTGCTTCCGTCTGTCAGTCAACTGGTCCAGAATCTATCCGGAAGGGGATGAACTCGAACCCAACCGGGAAGGCCTGGAATTCTATCACAAGGTATTTGCGGAATGTAAGAAATACGACATTGAGCCGCTGGTCACGATTTCCCACTATGAACTGCCCTGGGGCTTAAGCGTCAAGTACAACGGCTGGACCGGCAGAGAAGTCATCGACTGCTTTGTCCGTTATGCAACCACGCTGTTCAATGAATACAAGGATGAGGTCAGGTACTGGCTGACCTTCAACGAAATCAATATCGGCTGCCAGCCGTTCGGCAGAATCATGTCGCTGGGCATGCAGGGTGAAGACCACAAGCCGATGTTCAAGATGACGGAGACACCGGAAGAAGCAAGCGACCGCTTCACGGCTCTGCATCATCAGTTCGTCGCTTCCGCCAAGGCAGTCGTCATCGGCCATGAAATCAACCCTGAATTCAAGATCGGCCTGATGATCGCCGGTGCGATGGCATACCCGTACACCTGCAACCCGCTGGATGTCAAGGAAGCGCAGAACCGCATGAGCATGTCCAACTGGTTCTGCGGCGATGTCCAGGTCAGAGGCCATTATCCTTACTATGCGAAGAGATACTTCAAGGACAACAACATCAACGTCCGCATGGAGGAAGGCGATGACGAAATCCTGGCCAAGGGCACAGTTGATTTCTACAGCTTCTCCTATTACATGAGCTCCTGCTCGACCGTTGATCCGGAAGCGCTCAAGGGTTCCGGCAACATGTTCACCGGCGTCGTCAACCCGTATCTGAAAGCTTCCGACTGGGGCTGGCAGATTGACCCGGAAGGCCTGAGAATCTATCTGAACGAAGTCTACGGCAGATATGAAATCCCGCTGTTCATCGTTGAAAACGGCCTGGGCGCCAATGACGTCAGAGCCGAAGACGGCGGCTTCCATGATGACTACCGCATCAACTACCTGAGAGACCACATCAAGGCAATGGCACAGGCAGTGGAAGACGGTGTCGAGCTGATGGGCTACACCATGTGGGGCTGCACCGACCTGGTATCGGCATCCACCGGTGAAATGAAGAAGAGATACGGTTTCGTCTATGTCGACAGAGACAACGACGGCAACGGCGACTTCCACCGTGAGCGGAAGGATTCCTTCTTCTGGTACAAGAAGGTCATCGCTTCCAACGGCGAGGATCTTGACTGAGTGAATGAATGATCAGGCAGGTGTAACCTGCCTGATCTTAACGAAATAAGAGAAAAGGAGAGAAAAACGAATGGCACATTTTCCGGAAGGATTTTTATGGGGCGGCGCGGTAGCCGCAAACCAGTGGGAAGGCGGCTGGAACCTGGGCGGCAGAGGCCCGGCGATGACCGATGTTACCACCGGCGGCACGGTGAACACACCCCGCTTGATCACCTACATTGACAAAGACGGCAATCACGGTACCCTGACAAGAGGACAGAAGCTGCCGGAAGGGGCACACTATGCCGT
>JAFWCP010000055.1 GCA_017536845.1 Solobacterium sp.
AGCTGACCGACGAGACGGAATTTGACGCGATCTATACGATCTACGGCGAAGGCGACAACAACTCCCTGGCCGCCGGCTACCGCCTGGGCCTGCATGACCTGCGGGTATACGGTTCCTTTGATAAGGAGAAATGGTACGACATCACCGTGCTCAATGACGGCTCCATCTACCGGTATACGGTGACGGAAGGAAACTGGAACTACCGGTATATCAAACTGGTCACTTCCAAGTTCTACGATACGCTGAGTGAAATCGGCTTCCGCAATACGGACCATTTCGTTCCCGTCGCGGTTGTCTATGATGAGCCGGGAATGAAATACCCGGCAAGGCTGCTGGTGGATGAGCAGGAAAAGCTCGCCCTGGAACCGACGTATTATAACAATGCCTATTTTGATGAAATCTACCATCCCCGCAATGCCTGGGAGATTGCTGCCGGGCAGGATATGTACGGTACCGTCCACCCATTGTTCGGCACCAACATCATGGCCCTGTTCATCAGGATCTTCGGCCTGAGCCCGCTGGTCTGGCGTCTGCCCGGCCTGCTGTTCGGCATTGCCCTGATGCCGCTCATGTACCTGATCCTGTTTGCCTTAAGCGAAAGCACGGCAATATGCACCATCGGAACTTTCCTGCTGGGCTTTGACTTCATGCACATCACGACCTCAAGGATCGGCACCCTGGAGCCCTATTCGGTCTTCTTCATCCTGCTGCAGCTGTACTTCATGATCCTGTACTTCAGAACGAGCTTCTATGATACGGACATGAAAAAACAGCGTATCCTTCTTGCCGCATGCGGCATTACGATGGGCTGTGCCATCGCGACCAAGTGGACGGCGGTCTATTCAGCCATCGGGCTGGCCCTGATCTTCTTTACCAACATGGCCGACCGCTACCGTGAATACCTGCTGGCAAAAAAACTGCTGGACGGCAAGGAAGACGCTTCCATCCCCCAGCTGAAACAGGCCCGTCATATTGCCGATGCCTTTGACCGCAAATTGCTGGCAACAGGCATCTGGTGCTGTATCTTCTTCATCGTGGTACCGCTTGTCATCTACTGGCTGTCCTATCTGCCGGACCGCTGCTGGAAGGGTGATACGTGGTCGATCATGAATGTCTGGCAGAAGAATCTGGACATGTTCAATTACCACGCCAGCCTGGAATCCTCGCATCCCTATGAAAGCGTCTGGTATCAGTGGCTGTTTAATATCCGGCCGATCTGGTACCACTACTCCGGGGAATCCGGCGGCATCGTCCATGCCATTGCCTGCTTCTCCAACCCGCTGCTGACACTGTCCGGCATCCCGGCTGTGCTGTACTGCGTATACCTTGCATTCAGGAAGAAAAATGACGGTGCCCTGATCATCCTGATCGGCTATATAACGGCGTTATTGCCGTGGGTGTTTGTCACCCGCAGCGCCTATGCCTATCACTTCTATCCGACAAGCATGTTCACGATTATGGCGGTCGCTTATGCCGGCGCAGACATCCTGAAGCTGAAGCACGGAAGAGATCTGCTGGAACTCTTCCTTGGCGCCTATCTCCTGCTGTTCCTGCTGTTTTTGCCGGTAACAGCCGGCTTTGGCGCACCGTATGAATATATCAAGGCCCTGCAGTGGCTCAAGACCTGGTACTGGGGATGAAAAACACAGTGAAGAAACACGGCATCATCCTTGTCATCCTGCTGTTTCTGACGGTGATGCTTACCTATCCTTATCTGGCACGGGATTTTCTGGCCATGGAACACGATACCTTCTTCCATGTTTCCCGCATTGAAAACCTGTCCCTTTCCATTCGAAACGGCGATTTCTTCCCGGCTGTATATCCATATGAGAATAACGGCTTCGGCTATGCGAGCCCCTCGTTCTATTCCGACTTCTTCCTGATCATCCCTGCCCTGCTGCATATCGCCGGACTTTCGGTGGTCAGCTGCTACAAGTTCACGGTCTTTGTCTTTACGTACATCTCCCTGGCAGCGATGTATGATCTGGCATACCATATGACTAAGGGCAAGGAAATCTCGCTGCTGGCAGCGACAGCATATGCCTTTTCCAACTACCACATCACGGACATCTTCGTGCGCGGGGCGCTTGGCGAAGTGATGGCCATTGCCTTCCTGCCCGAAGTGATCCTGGCGATGTATCTGATTATCCTGAAAAAGGAAGAGAAGCAATGGGTCAGGCTTGCCCTGTCGCTGGCGGCGATGATCCTGTCCCACAACATCACCTTCCTGTTAACGGCCATTGTCTGCGTGGTTTTCTTCCTTGTTTACCTCAAGGAAATCACAAAGGAAACATTCCTGGCCTTATGCAAGGGTGCCGGCATGGCTTTTGCCTTGACCATGTTCTTTACCCTGCCGATGATCGAGCAGCTCAAGGCACAGGAATTATGGGTATCCAGGTCATCTTCAAACCTGGCCTCCTATGCCATGGATCCCTGGCAGTACTTCGCCAATAAAACGGTCTTCGGCCTGGCCGGCAACAACCGTGAACATGACAGCACAATGCTGGAGAACATCGGTTATTTCCTGACCTTTGCCCCTCTGCTTGTCTTTGCCGTAAAGGAAAAGAAAAAAGGAATTCTCTTTCTGACCCTGACCGGCTATGCCTTCATGGCGCTGCCGTCTTCCTTTATCCCCTGGAAGTATCTGACTGTCCTGAAATTCATGCAGTTCCCCTGGCGGCTGAATACCATTGCCATGTGCTTGCTGAGCGTACCGGCCGCATACGGCGTTTCGGAACTTACGAAAAACAGAACCG
>JAFWCP010000056.1 GCA_017536845.1 Solobacterium sp.
GAAACGGACTATGAGACGGCACTGGCAGAGATCCGCAGCGGCCGCAAGCGGTCACACTGGATGTGGTATATCTTCCCTCAGCTCAAAGGCCTGGGCATGTCACATATGTCGGATTATTATGGGCTGGACGGCATTGAGGAAGCAAGGGCGTATATACAGGATCCTGTTCTGGCTGAGCGGCTTCACCGCATCAGCGCTGCTCTTCTTGATCTTACGGAAACCGATCCGGGCAGGATCATGGGTTATCCCGATGACCGCAAGCTGTTATCGTGCATGACCCTGTTCTCCCTGGTCAGCGATGATCCTGTCTATCCGCAGGTGCTCGACAGGCTGTACAAAGGCCGCCGGGATGCAAGGACCCTGAAGATGGCCGGGACGGAAAGAAAACCCGCATGAAGAAGATCGTCCTGATGAGTGACAGCCATTATGTCTATGAAGCGATGGATCTCATTCATCATGCCTTTCCGGAGGCGGATTACCATATCCACTGCGGCGATGTCCTGCTGCCGCCGGCGCTGACAGAAGGCTGGGACTGTGTCATGGGCAACTGCGATTTTCCTGACTATCCGATGGCGAGAAGCTATGAGATTGAAGGTCATAGAATCCTGGTCAGACATGGCCATGACATCTTCTATGGCCCGGCCGATACCGGAGCACTTGCCGGTTATGCCCGGGTGCGTGGTTATGATGTTGTCATGTTCGGCCATTCCCACATGTATTGCGATACGGTTGTCAAAGGGGTGCGGCTGCTGAATCCGGGATCGGTGAGCTTCAATAAGGATTTTACCGAGCCATCGTTCATGATCGTCACAATCGACGGTCAGAAAATTCACGCTGAAAGGATGATTTATCCTGACTTTCTGACGAAAACCGGACAGGGCAGTAAAAAAGATATTGACTGAATTTGTGATCTGCATCAGAATAAACGGAATTTTCATACCGAAATGAACAGTAAATCAGGGCAAATGGATAAAAAGAATTGAAAATTCTGTGTTTGAAAGTCTAATGTTTCCTGATAGGAAACACTTTATCAAAAAGAACGCATGAATTATTTGTTTAGATTCACATACCATACGTTTGAGAGTTAATTTCGAGTGGTAATCTATACCTGTGTGTTATAATGAATCCACCGGAGGAAATATGCTATTTATATTTTATCCGCGATGCGGTACCTGCAGGAAGGCTAAAAAATGGCTGGATGACCATGGCGTATCCTGCCGTGAACGTGATATCGTTTCTGACAATCCGACGGAAGATGAGCTGCGCACCTGGCATCAGGCGGCAGGAATCGATCTGAAGAAGTTTTTTAATACAAGCGGACAGCTGTACAGGTCCATGAATCTGAAAGTGCGCCTGCCGCAGATGGGCGAGGATGAAATGTACGCTCTTCTGGCGGAAAACGGCATGCTTGTAAAACGGCCGGTACTGGTGCTGGATGACGGGCGTGTCATCATCGGTTTCAGGGAAGAACAGTACGAATCCCTGTTTGACAAAGGCGTTTAGCGGGAAACATCCTGCTGAGGCATAAAAGAGAGAGGTAATATTTATGAAGTATGCGGAGATCATGCCCCCCAAGAGGAAGCCGAGAGATCAGCTGGAGGGTAAAAAGTTCAACAAGCTCACAGTTATAAGGTATGTGGGCACAAAGAACAACCACGCGGTATGGGAATGCAAATGCGACTGCGGCAATATCGTCAATGTCCGTGCAGCGTATCTGAAGAACGGCCATACCAAGTCCTGCGGATGCATTTACAGCGTCAATGAAGTCAGACATTACATTGACGGTACATGCATCGAAAGAATCCTGACCGGTGTACCGGCCAACAATACCAGCGGTGTCAAGGGTGTTCATTATGCCAAGGCTACCGGCAAGTGGGTTGCACAGATCACTTACAGCCGTAAGACACACCATCTGGGTTCCTTCGATACTCTGGAAGAAGCTGCTGCTGCCAGAAGAGCTGCCGAAGAAATCTACTACAGACCTGTTCTGGAAAAGTACGAGGCTATCAAGGCTGAGGAATCCCGCAAGGCAAGAGAAGCTCAGTTTGCAAAATGATCGTCAGCCGGTTTACAGCGCTCCGGCAGCCGGCAGGCATGAAGAGTGAGCGGGCAGAAAGACAGCCCGGCTGCGGTTGGCGGAAAAAAGGCTGTACGGCATACGGTATGAAACGATTAAAAAGACACTCCGGTGTCTTTTTATCGTTTATTGAGCGAAGTCCTATGCTACAATAACGGCAAGAGAGGTAATCATATGCCTGTATATACAAATGATGCAAGAAAATTCAAATTCAACGTTCTGATTGAAGTCTGTGAGCAGTGCTTCAAGGGTGACCTGAAGGAAGAAGAAGTTTATGCCCTTGCCAAGGACCTCGTTTCCCTCGGCGGCCAGCGTTACCGCTGCTGCGTGTACAAGGAACGGGAAATCCTGCGCCAGAGGGCAAGGCTGTCGATGGGCCTGATGGCTTCCGAAACAGCCCCCTTCAATCCGCACCAGATCGTCCAGGTCATAGAAGCGGCCTGCGACGGCTGTACCATCAAGAAGATCCGCGTTACCGACAACTGCCGCAAGTGCATGACCAAGTCGTGTCTTGGCGCCTGCAACTTCGGTGCCCTTTCGATCGGTACCAACCAGGCCCAGATTGATTATGACAAGTGCCGTGAATGCGGCTTATGCGCCAAGGCCTGTCCGTACAACGCGATCGTCGTCACCGAAAGACCCTGCTACTCTCATTGCCCGGTCGGCGCCATTTCCTGGGATGAAAGCGATATCGCTGTCATTGATGAGGAAAAGTGCATCAACTGCGGCCAGTGTGAGATGGCCTGCCCGTTTGGGGCCATTGAAGAGCTCAGCTGGGTTGTGGATGTCATCAGTGACCTGCGTTCCGACCGCAAGGTAGCGGCGATTGTCGCACCTTCGATCCAGGGCCAGTTCGGCGCCGCACCGCTTGGCAAGATCTTTACCGGCATCAAGAAGCTCGGCTTTGATGAAGTCTATGAAGTCGCCACCGGTGCCGATGCCATTGCCTATTATGAAGCAAAGGAACTGGAAGAGCACATCAAGCTCGGCAGGCCGATGACAACCTCCTGCTGCACCGCCTTTGTCAACATGCTCAGGCAGCATTTCCCGCAGCAGTACATCGAAAACAAGTCCACCCTGGTAACGCCGATGATGGCGCTGGCCAGAAAACTCAAGAGCGAGGATCCCAAGCGCCGTGTTGTCTTCATCGGTCCGTGTGTTTCCAAGAAGCAGGAAGCCATGGAAGAAGGCTCTGCGGTTGACTATGTCCTGACCTATGAAGAACTGTTCTGCATGTTCGAAGCAAAACGCATTGAGCTTCGGAATATGGAAGAATCGGCAACTGATACTCCGTCGAACTACGGCCGCAACTTCGCGGCGGTCGGCGGCGTCAGTGCTGCGGTTGTCCAGGCGATCAAGGAAATGAATGAGACAGCAGTTACCAGCGTCATCGCCAACGGCGGCAAGGAATGCCGGGCCCAGCTGGAACTGATCAGAAAGGGCAAGTTCACCGCCAACATCCTGGAAGGCATGTGCTGTGAAGGCGGCTGCATCGGCGGGCCGGCGGTCATTGACAAGAGCGCCCTCGTCAAGGGCAGGATGATGAAGGAGAACATGAAGAACAAGGACCGCAAGGTACTTGAAGCGGTACGCGACAACTCCTTCGAAAATATCGGTCTCGAAGTTACGAAATAAGGTCCTCATTGACCTGGTGAAAAGACGGTGCCGGTTTTCCCGGCATCGTTTTTATGACGATTCATCATCTGAATGAAACAGCTGCAAACAGCCGTCAACAAACTGACAGCGGGATGTGGTATCATATTGCGGATAAAGGAAGAGAGGTTTAGATGTCATGAGCGTATTTGATGGGCTCGAACCGAAAGGTGTTTTTTCATTTTTTGAAGCAATAGCAGCGATTCCGCACGGATCGCGGGATACAAAAAGAATCAGCGATTATCTGGTCAGTTTTGCGGCCGAAAGAGGCCTTGACCATGTTCAGGATGCGATGAACAACGTGATCATCCGCAAGCCGGCAAGCGTCGGGTATGAAGACGCGCCGACGGTCATCCTGCAGGGCCATATGGACATGGTCTGCGCCAAGGAAGAAGGCCTGGCATTTGATTTCCATAACGATTCCCTGAAGCTGCGTCTGGATAACGGCATCATTTCCGCCGAAGGGACAACGCTGGGCGGGGATGATGGCATCGCCGTCGCCTTTATGCTGGCAATCCTGGATGCTGATGACATCCCGCACCCGGCCCTGGAATGCGTGTTTACCGTTGATGAGGAAATCGGCATGCTCGGAGCAGCCGGGCTTGACAAATCACAGCTGAAGGGCCGGCTGATGCTGAATATCGACAGTGAAGACGAAGGCATCCTGCTTGCTTCCTGCGCCGGCGGCGTCCGTGTCAACCTGCATAGGCCGATTGCCTTTGAAACATACCGCGGCGTGCCGCTCTATGTGGCGGTCAGGGACCTGGCCGGCGGCCAT
The DNA here is from genome assembly GCA_017536845.1 of Solobacterium sp. The sequence continues at coordinate 4,509 of JAFWCP010000056.1, forward strand.
TCGGGCGTGGAAATCGATAAGGGCAGGGCCAATGCCAACAAGGTCCTCGGCCGCATCCTGCGCCGGATTTCCCTTGTCAGCGAGCTGCGTCTTGAAAGCATTGAAGGCGGCACGGCGGACAACGCCATTGCATCCAACGCCATTGCCAGGATGCTGGTGGCCGACCACAATGCGGCCGTTCGTGAGATTGCCGCCATCCAGGCTGAGCTGAAGCATGAATATGCCGTAACCGATCCCGCCATCCGCCTGGAGTGCTATTATGCGCCGATCCATGAAAGGGAAGCCATGGACGCAAAGACGACCGATGATGTCATCTTCCTGCTGCAGATGATCCCGGACGGCATCCAGCGCATGAGCTTTGATATCGCCGGCCTGGTTGAAACATCCCTGAACCTCGGCATCGTCAAAACCGAAGAGGGCTGCGTGCATTTCGCCAGTGCCGTGCGCTCTTCCGTCGAATCCGAAAAGAATGCCCTGGTCGAACAGATCAGGTATCTTGCTCAGCGCACCGGCGCACAGGCGGAACTGGTCGGCGCCTATCCGGCCTGGGAATACCGTCAGGATTCCTATCTGCGTGACAAGATGGTTGAAGTGTTTGCGAAACAGTACGGCCACGCGCCGGTTGTCAAGGCGATCCATGCCGGCCTGGAATGCGGGCTGTTCGCCGGGGAGCTGGAAGGGCTTGACGCTGTTTCCTTCGGCCCTGACATGAAGGATATCCATACGCCGAAAGAGTCCATGGACGTCAAGAGCGTCCAGAGGACCTGGCAGTATCTGCTGGAAGTGCTCAAGGAGATCAGATAACATGGCGAATACTGTGCTTGAAGCAAAACACATGAAGAAGATTTACAATTACCAGACACCCAATGCTTTCGAGGCGCTCCACGACATCACCTTCAAGGTGGAGGAAGGGGAGTTCATTGCGATCATGGGTCCTTCCGGTTCCGGCAAATCCACCTTCATCAACAACATTTCCACGATTGACATGTATACCGAAGGCCACGTCTTCATCGGCGGCAGAGAAGTCAAACGGATGACGAGCAATGAAATCGGCCGTTTCCGCTACCAGAACCTTGGCTTCATTTTCCAGGATTTCAACCTGCTGGATACGCATACGATCTATGAAAACATCGCCATGCCGTTATCCCTTGCCCATGTCAGCAAGGAAGAGATCGCCCCTAAGGTGCAGGCTCTGGCCGAGAAGATGGACATCACGTCACTGCTGAAGAAATTCCCGTACGAGTGCTCAGGCGGCCAGCGGCAGCGGGCAGCCATCTGCCGGGCACTGATCAATGAACCGCAGATCATCGTCGCCGACGAGCCGACCGGCAACCTCGACTCGAAGAACAGCTCGGAACTGATGAAGATCCTCAAGGACATGAACGAAAAAGACGGCGTGACGATCGTCATGGTTACCCACGACGCCCTGATCGCGTCGTATTCGACAAGGCTGATCATGATCAAGGACGGCGCCATTGAAGTCGAGCTGCAGCGTGGGGACCTGACCCAGGATGCCTACTTCCAGAAAATCGTCGAAGTCAACTCGCAGGAATCCAGGGAGCTCATCCAATGATCATCCGCGATGCGATCCGTTCCCTGCGGAAGGACAGGACCAGGTCATTCTTCTACTGGCTGACGTTCCTGCTGACTTCCATGTTCTTCCTGCTGTTCTTCTCAGTCCTCTATTCGGACGCAAGGGGAACCACGTTTATTGAGTCCAACGAGGACATGTTCGGTACGTTCATCATCGTTTCCGTGCTGATCATCTGCTTTGTAGCAATCCTGTTTGCCAATGATTTCTTTGTCAAAAACAAGGCTTCCGAAATCGCCGTCAGGCTTGTCTGCGGCGCAACCTTCATCCAGATTGCCGGTTATCTGCTTGTCCAGACCTTCCTGCTGCTGGCCATCGCCATTCCCATCGGCATTCTGCTGACCATGTTGATGATACCGCTGCTCAATACCGTGTTTACGGCATTGATGCACCAGCCATTTACAATCACCATCGGCGGCGATGCGGTGCGGATGACCACGATCATGATCGTTGCCGAAATTGCCTGGACGACGATGCTCAACCTGAGCTTTGCCTATGTCAATACGATCGCGACGATGATGAACCCCAACCGCTCGCTCAAGGAAAAGCGTTCAACCTTCGGCGGCGTGTTTGCCAGAATCCCGCCGATCGTGCTGCAGGTGCTCGCAACGGCACTGTTCATCATCCCCATTGTCAACATGTGCACCAGCGAAGTGCCGGCCGTTTCCCTGGCCTGCTTCTCCCTGGTCGGGTTCTACTTCTTTGTTGACCACGTCGTCATTGCCTATGAAGACAGAAAGGTCAGGGCATCCTCGAACAGCCCCCGCCTGCTGGCTTCCAGCGGCTTCCTGCGCACCGACCTGCGCATTCTCAAAAGCAACTACATCCTGCTGACTGCCAACGCAGCGCTGCTGGTGTCCATGATCTGCGACCGCCATGAAGATACGTACCAGCGGATCCTGTTCCTGGTCTCCTACATCCTCATGCAGTCGCTGCTGACCTTCGCCATGATGTTCCGCCATCATTCCGAAATCAGCTCGCGCACCCGTTTCTTCCGCGCCCTCAACCGCATCGGTTATATGGAGGGTGACCTGAAGGCAATTGTCATGTCCGAGACGGTGCGCACCTATGGCTTCATCATGGCCGTCCTGCTGCTGATGCTTGGCTGCATTACGGTTTCCTACCTTCTGCGGGGACTGATTGATTTCAGCCTGATCATTGTGCTTGTCGTGGTCGCCCTGGTGCCGCTGCTGCTGTGCGCGGTCATCACGTATTTCTACTTCCTGTCAATGACCAAAGAGGTCTTCCGTATCCTGTAACGCAAAACACCGGAGGGTTATCCCTCCGGTGTCGGTGTTTCTACGGTTTCGATGTTGAACTGCGGTCCCAGATACACGCCGTTGTCGACGAGCCAGGATTCGATCTTCTGCGACTGGAAGAGGTTGCCATCCTGCCATTCCAGCGTTGACAGGATGACCGGGCGGCCATGCTCAATGCGGACTTTGGCGAAGCAGGGCGGGCTGACAATGCCCCAGTCATCATAGAGCCGGTAGAGCGTATCGGCATCATACAGTGATGTGATATCGACTGTTTCAAACAATGCCTTGATATCGGTCTCCGTTTCGCTGTTGACAATCGGCAGGATTGTCGAGCGGATATAGGAAGAGTCGGGATTGCGCCGTGAGTGGAAAAACAGATAATGCACGGAGCTTTCCGGCGTGCCGCGAAGATAGGAATCCAGCGCTTCATATTCGATATAGGATGCACTTTCGGCATCCGAGATCAGTTCCTTCGGTTCATAGATGCGGTAGATCACAACCGCACTGCTGTATAGAAAGATCACTGCCAGAACAGTGAACAGTAATTTTTTAAACATATTTCACCTGCACGGCGAATATCTTACCATACCGCATGCCTGTGAGCAAACACCATTGAAAAATCACAGGGTTTTATCTGAAGTTTCCGCAGTCGGTTCCCGTACCCGGATCCGCGTATCCTGACATGATCTCAAATAAAGAGCATTATCTTTTGCGTGGCCTTTTGCTTCACTCATGCAAAAGCGCTGGAAGATTCCACGGAACAAGTCTATAATAAAGAGCACTTCGGAGAGCGGTATGAAATGGTATGAACAGACATTTGTCAGCCGGCGGGACTGGATCCTTGAAAACCTGTCCCTGCTAGGCTTAAGCGGGAATGAATTCATGGTGGTCATGTGCATTGATTTTATGAACCAGCACGGCCATCCGGTAACGATTGAAACAATATCCCGGAAAACCGGCTTCAGCGATGAGGAGACAAATGAAATCATGTCGACCCTGGTCGCGAAAAACTATCTCCGGATCCGGGCTGTCAACGGCTCCGTCAGCATGATCCTTGACGGCCTGTTTGAAACCGATACCGCCCGGGAAAAGAACCTCATGGACAGTTCCCTGTTCGACCTGTTTGAATCCGAGATGAAGCGTACCCTCAGCAGCATTGAGATGGAACGCATCAGCCAATGGAACCGGATGTACGACAAAAACACGATCATCATGGCCCTGCGGGAAGCATCAGCCCGCCAGAAGGTCAGCCTGAATTATATTGAAAAAATACTCCTCAACGGGAATCAGTAATATGGAAAAAATGACAGTTGAAGAAATCCTCGCCCATCTGGAACGGCTTTATCCCGAAGCCGGCTGCGAACTGGCGCATGAAAATGCATATCAGATGGCTGTTGCCGTCATCCTTTCAGCCCAGACGACCGACGCCTCCGTCAACCGGGTGACGCCGGCCCTGTTTGCCCGCTATCCCGATGCCGTCAGCCTGGCTCAGGCAGAAAACGAAGACGTCGAAGCGCTGATTGCCTCACTGGGCCTTTACCGCAACAAGGCCCGCAGCATCATCGGCTTTGCCAAAGCCGTAACCGAGCGCTTTCACGGTGAAGTTCCCGATACGATGGAGGAGCTTGTCAGCCTGCCCGGGGTCGGCCGCAAATGCGCC
>JAFWCP010000057.1 GCA_017536845.1 Solobacterium sp.
AGGATATCCCGTACTTCAGCGGGAATGACGGTGCCGCCGATGCCAAGGACCAAAGCCAGGGCCAGTGCCCCCGCCAGCATGAGCTGGGAGGAAAGCTGCGGTTCTGATACCCTCTGCATCAGTTCGTTTCTTCCCATCCGATAGCTCCAGGATGGCGACAGGCCCATATTGGTCAGGATCCTGCCCGTCAGAAGGCTCATTTCATCATACGAAGCTATGATCGGATCATAGGCTTCACCCGCATACCGGAAGCGGATAAACGAAGTGCTGAACTGTTTCCAAAGCGTCAGGGTTCCGTTGATGCCTGCGGCATAGTGACTGCTGATGCGCAAAAGCAGTTCTTCCATTGTCAGTCGGATCCGCAGGGCGTCACGGCCTGTGATGCCAATGTCTTTCAGCCATGCGCCGATCAGTTCCGATGCCTCATCAACCCCGGCATGATTCAGCAGAAGCTGTTTTTCAATCGTTTTCATACGTTTTCATCTTATTTATGAATTCTCATGCTGCTGATTATTCCATATCCGGCTGCGAGAATCAAGAAGGAGATACACATCCATATCAACGGATCAGAAAAACCGCCTTCGGAATTTGTGATAATATAAAACACCATCCTGATGGATGATGTTTTATTCTCCAATGATATCTGTCATTTCCTGTCTGATCAGCTGTCGCTGAGGGCCGCTTCAAGAACCCTTCTGACAGCATTGCGGAAGCCTTCTTTCAGACGCATATAGGCTTCAAGCTGGGAAGGGCTTAAGGGCTTGCCGGCATTCAGCAGTGCATAGATCTCTTCGTCGCATTCCGGAATCTCTGTTTCCGGGATCTTCTGAAAGGGACACAGGGACAGGCTGACATCACAGACAGCTGCCGGCGGGTTGCCGTTGCGGTCGGTAATCTTTTCATAAGCGGACAGGTCTGTCTTTTCGTGAAAAGTAACGCTGAGATACGGCGGCAGAAGAATTTCCTTTTCATCTGCCTTTTCATAGCCTTCCCTCATCAATGCCGCAAAATCCAGACACGGCACGCCGTGCGGGATGCAGATGTTCATAAGAACAAGTCCTTCTTTATCCTGGTAGGCATTCAGAAAGCCGCCTGTCGAAGTCGAGATAAAGGAAGGCAGAAGCCCTGTTGTTTTCATCACCTGATAGTCAGCCAGACGCTCCACCCTGCTGACATGAAGGTCAGGATGGTCTGCTGCCTTCCGGTCAAACCAGCAGGCAATCCCTTCCAGGATTTCCTTTACTTCCTCCGGGCGCTTCAGAAAGGCCGGATTCAGACGGCGTTTTTCCTTAACGCGGGCGACTTCTGTCTGCAGGCCGGGGAAAAGAAGCGCATTTAAAGTCACATAGGCTTTGGGATCTGACCACAGCGGGTCATCACCGCTGACATCACCTTCATAATAACGAAGATACTTCAGATCCATCTTATTTCAGTCCCAGCAGAGAAGCGATCTTCGACAGGTCAAAATCCGTCGCGGCTTTCTCGGCTAACAGTTCGACAAGCTGCTTTTCCAGAGCTGTGCATTTACGATAGTTCTGCACAAGCTTCTTTTCCTTGGCAGTCAGTTTCAATGCCGTGGAAGAACTTGTAGTGGAAGTCTTGCCGGAAGTTGAAGTCTTCCCGGAAGTTTTGCCCGATGTTGATGTCTTACCGCTTGTCTTCCCGGTCGTTGAGGTTTTCCCCGTTTTCGCAGTCGAAGTCCGGCCTGTCTTAGATGATGTGGTTGTTTTTCCTGTTTTTGAGGACGTTGATGTCCGGCCGGTTTTCGATGAAGTCGTCGTCTTGCCTTTGGCGGAAGTCGTGGTTCTGCCGGTCTTTGCCGTAGTGGAGGTACGTGCTCTGTCTATGCCTTCGATTTCTGAAATCTCCGGTGTTTCCAGTTCAAAAATGACATTGTCTTCCATAGGATTCTCCTTTGCAATCTTCAGATTTCTGCAGAAATTGTAGCAGATAATAATGCTCATGGGAATCAGCGATCCATCGGCAAAAGGAAACGATTGAACGTATCCAGGGAACCGGCAACATGATCTGCCGTCTGGCCTGAAGCTTGATGACCGAAGCCTTGATGGTTCATTGCTCCTCATACCGCAGACATGCAAGACACTTCTCCTGCGCCGGGAACTGAAGAATCTGTGCCATTCCCATTGCATATACCGGCTGCCTTTCATGAGTGAAATCATGAAAACCGGGATGCATTTTCTTACATCCCGGTTCTGTGGTTCTTTCTGCTTTCAGCAGGATTATCTGAGAATGCCGGTCATTTCGTCAAATACATACGTCTTCCCGTTGATCTCATGCGTGCCTTTGAGCATTGCACCGGTAATCAGATCATAATAGTAAACACCGTTATCATCCGCATACCAGCCTTTGATCATGGCGCCGTATTTATCGTAGCGTACCCATTTGCCTTCCGGATCATTGTCGCCCTGGAATACATAAGGCATCCAGACTTCCTTGTTTCTGGCAACCGCGCCGTCATCGTTTGCGTCCAGCCAGTACCAGGCATCTGTATTGGGGTCGTAAATCTCTCTTCCTCTTTAGAGTTTATCATACTGTGTATCCCAGATATTCAGCGGATCACCATAGACGCCCTGCTTTTCGCCTTCTTCGAACCAGTAAAGCTTACCATCAATCAGCTGGAAGAATATTTCATTCCCCTCAGCGTCCTTAAAGCCGGTATACGCAATCGGGCTTACGGCAACTGCGGATGTATCCGCATAGTTATCTGACGTGATCGAAATCCTGTATTCCGTCTCCCAGGCAGCAGCCTTTTCAAGGCTGATCATGCCGTCAACAACATCTACATTTTCGGCAATGACAACCGGTGTTTCACCTCGGCCGACAACGGTCGCAACGGTGGCTTTCGGGTTCTCAATATCTTCCGGCAGCCCTTCCACAGCAATGCTCTTTTCAGATTCGAAAACAGCACTGATTTCAGCAGGCTGAAGCTTGATGCCTGTATCGACATCATAGCTCAGGACTTTATAGTCTTCTCCCTGGCTGAAGTAATAGGTGATGTTCACAATCTTCTTGCCGGCAAGACCGTTTCCGTCCATGCCGTCCCAGTTCCAGCCAAGCTGTTTCTTGCGCCAGATGCCGGTCACATGCTGGAGGACATAGCTGCTGCCGTCTTCCGTCTTTACAACTGCGCCGGTAACGGTAATGTCATCGGTCAGATTTTCGCTGTCTGTCAGCTGCAGGACGACATCAACGTGATGATCTGTATACACAGCATTCACTTCAAGGCCTTCGGCCTTTTCAGCACCGTTCTTAACGGCGCTGAAGCTGAGTCCTTCCTCACCCACTTCGACTGTCTTGTAATTCGTGGGTTCTTCCTTCAGGACATAGTATGCATAATCGCCTGATGCAAACAGCAGGTCCTTGCCAGAGACTTCCGTCTTGACGATGCCGGTTCTTCCCTGAGCCACATCAATTTCCGCTGTATCATTGTCAGTGACTTCGGTGAAACCAGCCAGAACAGCAGGATCTTCTACATAGACAGGATATGTAACGCCGAGAATTCTCGCATTCGCAAGATCTTCAACCGCATCATAGCCTGCATGATAGGATCCGGCAGCCATGGTCAGGTTATAGGTTTTGAGTGTAGCACCGGATACGATATCCACGCCTACATACCCTTCACCCTCATAGAATTTATCATAAGGGATATTCATCAAAACGAATTTACCGTTTTCCGGTCCGCTTTCCTCAGCAATGACCTTTACAGATAATGATCCGACAGACATCACAGCTGCCAGAGCCAGTGAAACAATCCTTTTCTTCTCCATCATCGATCTCCTTTCTGAATAACCTATCAGTACTGCATCAATACTGAAACGGCATGGAATAGAACAGAATATCAGGTTAGTTTTATCTAACACGATGAAGTTATTGTACACTAACTTGTTTCTGAAATCAACTGAAGAAGCAGATTATCTTCATCGGCGAAAACACAAAAAAAAGAGAAGCATTTCAGCTTCTCGTGAAGAACCGGCAGCGTGCGTATCTTGCAAAAGCTACATCAGCCGCTGAGGCGCTTAACTTCCGTGTTCGGGATGGGAACGGGTGTGTCCGCCTCGCCATCACCACCGGATCTTCTTTCTCCTGACTTCCCGGATCCTTTGAAAA
>JAFWCP010000058.1 GCA_017536845.1 Solobacterium sp.
CCCGGTCTTGAAACCAGGAAGACAAGCATGACCGCCAATGCCCCGCAGGCAAGCGAGAGCACCTGCACGCCGAAGGCATCCAGGCCGACTAACAGCCCCAGAGCCGCCCCGAAGGAGGCGCCGTTGGCGATGCCCAGGGTATCCGGGGTCGCCAGGGGGTTGCCGAACAGGCTCTGGAAGGCCACGCCTGCCGAGGCCAGGCCGGCCCCGGCAAGCATGGAAAGAAGAATTCTGGGAATCCGCACCTGCAATAAGGTGGTGCGGACCGTCTGAACGCCGCTGCCCCCGCCCAGCAGTTCTTTCAGAATCACCGGAACGGGGATGCGGTACTGCCCCATGCCCACCGCGATGAGGAACAGGACCGCCAGTGCGGCTGCTCCGGCAATCATCAGTGTATGGTAGCGTTTCATGGAATTAACGCAGGGAAGAAGCGGCGATGTCCGGGTGGTACATCTTATCGATCTGTTCATCGGTCAGCTTGACGCCGAACAGAGAGTCGTAATAGTCGCGGACATCCGCTGCCAGGTCGGTATCTTCAAAGAGTTCGGGATAAACCTGCATGCCCATCCATTCCAGGGTCATCGGTGTATCGATGCCGGGAGTATATGTTCTGTAGACACCTAAAGGCATCTTGTAGACACGCTTGTCCTGAACCGCCTTGACGCTGCTCCAGTCATCATTGCCGATGGTATTGTTGTAAAGGTCCTCAGGCTGGGCCGGCGTGAAGTTGGTGATGATGATGACATCAGGATTCCATTCATAAACCTGTTCCATGGTGATGATGGCGTTGGAATTGTCAGCCGCGACCTCTTCCGCCGCATTCCTGGCATTAACCGCATCGCACCACCACTGGCCGAAGAAGCTCTTGCCGGATGTAATCATGGAATTCTCGCTGTACTGGAATAAGAAGAGGACTTTCTGCTTCTCTTCAACATCCTTGGTCCTGTTCTGGACTTCCTTGTACAGTTCATCCGCATGGTTCTGTACCAGAGCAGTCCTTTCGGAAGCCCGGTCAGGATAGATCTGGTCCAGCAGGGAGATCCATTCGTTATAAGTGCGGATGGCATCATAGTTCCACTTCGTCGGGGAAACGCCGACCGCTGTCAGGCCGGCATTGTCCAGCTGCTGGCGAAGGGGCTTGTTGCCGGCATTGTAGAAGACGATGTCCGGTTCCATGGAAAGCAGGGTTTCGACGTTGACGTCCTCCCCGTTCATGATGTCCGTGCTGGCATTCAGGATTTCCGGATAGAGTTCGCTCAGGACGCCGTTCTTGGCAGCGTTGTAGCTTGCCGGCTGCATGGCAATAATGCTGGAAGCACTGTCCAGATAAACCGTCAGGGTGCTGGGCAGAGGCAGGATGTCAAGAATGATGACGCGCTCCGGATTGGTCGGAACGGTGACGGTTGTGTCCGCATGGTCAGTCAGGGTAACCATACCGGCATCTGCTGCAGGTTCTTCGGAAACGACGGAAGAGACTGTCTCGGAAGAGGCTTCGGAAACAGCAGAAGAGGCCGCGTCTGCGGAAGACGCGGACTGTGCGCAGCCTGCCAGCAGGCTGACGCCGAGTAAAGCAGTTAAAAGTTTTTTCATTTCAATAATCCTCCTAAAGTAAATGAAGAACCGCAGAAGACAGGGATGTCTTTGCGGTAGATTCTTCCTGAATATCCCTCATGGGGAAACGGGATGAGTTTTGCCTTTGTGCCGGCAAAAACATTGGCAAACAACGGGTCACAGATGACGGCCTCACTGGCCGCGATTTTTTCCATCAGCACTTCCTCATCAAGGCCTTCCACCGGATCCGGGTACAGCACGCTGACGCAAGTGTCCAGACTCTGCGCAAGGCCGCAGGCCAGGGATTTTGAGATCACCTCTTCCCCGACCACCAGGAGTTTTCCTTCTTCGCCCAGGTCATAGGCAATTCTGTTTTTCCCGTCTTTCATCGTCGCAGCCAGAGCTTCCAGCAGTTTTTCCGTCATATGGGATCCAATGGGCGTTCCTTCCACATACGGCATCTTCATCTTTTCAGCAATGTTTCTGCCGATGGCCGAAACGGCGACATTGACATTGGCCGCCCAGGCATTCTGCCATTCTTCAAAGGAAGAGTGCATGCCCATGATGCAGTTGACGTCATAGCCGGCATCGGTGAACACCTTCTTTAAGGCATCGACATTTTCATCCGATGAAAAGTCGATCGGGGTGACCCCCAGCAGGTTGATGCTTCTTTCCTTTTTCATAACATTCCTGTCCGCAAAGCGGTTCAGGAAGGCAATGGCCGCTTTGGAAGCGCCGCCGATATAGCTCTGCAGGCCGTCTGTTTCCACCGGCAGTACAGGAATGCCGGTCTTTCTTTCCAGCAGCCTGGCCACGCCCTTGAAGTCAAAGGCGATGATATGGGGGATGGACGCCCCGCATAAGGTAATAAAACGGGGATGCAGGTCGGCTGCCGCCTTTGTGACATCTTCAATCAGGACCGTGTCATCACCCATGATGGCGCTCATTTCATCCAGGGCCGAGATGAACATCAGGCTGTCCGTATCATACCAGCGCGGTTCATCGTGGGTCGTATAAGTGGAGTTGCAGCCGGAAGGGTCGTGCAGGACGGTCATGCCGCCCAGTTCATACATCATCGAACAGGCACCGGACACATCGGCTGTATAGGTAGATGTAAAGACATGTGTATGCCAGTCGCTCATGCGCAGCACCCCCATCCTTTGATCGAGACAAGCTCTTTCATATTCTTTGTTTCCGCATTGGCTTCTGCCAGCAGGCGCATCAGTTCACGGATGCCGCGGTAGCCATACAGCCCGGCCTGGTCAACGATATCAATGAAATAATCCGTATCATTGAAATAGGCGGCCTTCTGGCCGATGGCGACGATTTTCCCTTCGTGGTGACGGTCCATGGCCCGCATGTTCCAGTTGGAAGCAGCCGAGATTTCAAGATCTCCCTTTTCCTTCTGCAGGGCTTCAAACACGCTTCTGTCCTCATTGATCGTATCCAGGAAGACCGTTTCCACGTTGAAGCCATGACGAAGCAGGTATAATGCCAGGTTCAGCGGCTGGTCGACTGCCGTATAGTCAATGGCAACCGGCGTATCGCCAAGCTGCTTCCGGACGGCTTCAACGGCTTCTTCGGTCAGCCTTCTTTCTTCTTCAATCTGTTCCTTCGATACTTCCGGGATGCCAAGTGCCCTGCACGCCTGGGCCATATCCGCATCGATTTCATCATAGTCGTATGTCCCCCGCATCATAAGATACGGTGTATCCAGCCTGAGGCTGACATCCTTTGCGGCCAGCAGGCTGTATTTATGGAAGATGAAGTTGACCTGGCTGTTGGCCATGGCCTTGAAGCTGTCATAGTCTTTTAACAAAGGCAGCTGGTGCACCGTGATATTGTTCTTCACCAGGTGTGCGTATAAATCACAATGCTCGGTCAGCGGGAACATCATGGCCAGGAAGCTGGCGTGGCCTGCCTTCTTTTCCCCCTTCTGCCAGACCCTGTGCATCTGCCGGAACAGGCATGGGATCGGCGGTGTCTTTTTGCGCATGATGGGATCCATATAGGCATCGATGAAATCAATTTCGGGATATTCTTTTCTGAGAATCTTATAGATCCGCTGGTAGTTGACGGCCATGAAGTGATGAATGCAGGAGGTAAAGACCATGACCATCCGCGGCCTTTCCGGCAGGGCATCCAGCACCCGCTTTGTGCCAAGGTACAGCCTTTCCTCCATATCCCCTTCCAGGATGTTGTCTTCCCCGACGGCAATCGTGGACAGCCTGTCCATGGCGCCAAGTTCGGCCGTGGTCAGCACTACCCCGCGCAGGCAGGATGTCGGGCAGACAAAGATCTGGTGCGACTGCGGCACCAGGGTGCCGATATGCACGATATTCCAGGCTCCCCGCACCGGCGACGCGTAATTCAGGCCTTCATCCAGCGGTGTTTCATACACCATGTCGGCGATCTTTCTTGCCCATTTCTTCATCGGTCTTCTCCATTGGCAATCATATAGGCC
>JAFWCP010000059.1 GCA_017536845.1 Solobacterium sp.
ACATGCCCCTTCGGGGTCAGGGAGTCGACGGTATAGTCAGGTTTTGCATGACGGATCAGCAATATCCTCAAGGCTTCTTCCTCCTGAAAATAATACATTACATATTTTACCGATCAGGACTGATAAGTTCAAGAAGCAACAAAATGTATACAGACTGTAAGTGGCATTGAACAACGTTTGACGAATTCATAATTCTGTCATATAATGATAAAAATATGTAATAATTTGGAACAAAAAAAAGGGGGCTGCATTATGTTCAGGAAACTGACAGCTTTCATGATCGTGATCGTACTGATATTCGCCTCTGTTCAGATCGCAGGGGCAGACAGCTACAGAACAATGAAAAGAGGATCACGTGGAGAAGACGTGAAAGAAATGCAGCAGGCGCTCAAAGAGCAGGGATTTTATGACGGAAAGACGGATGGTGTATACGGTAAAGGTACCATGAACGCGGTGAAAGCTTTTCAGAGTGAAAACGGTCTGAAAGCCGACGGAATCGCAGGGCCGGAGACGCTGAAAAAGCTTTTCGGAAAAGAGAAGGATGCCGAAGAAACAGTCAATGCTGTTCAGAATGATACAAGTGAGAAGAACGCGGAGAACAACCAGGAAAGCATCAGCATCCCGGATGAAGTCGCTTCATTTCTTGAAACGGTTGCCGGGAAGAGCGGCGCCGTGTGCGGTACACTCATGCTGACCAAAGACGGCCGGCCCTTTCTCACATGGTCATTTGGCGGAGTCAATGAGAAAACATGTTTCCGTATCGCCTCGGTCACCAAATGGGTTACGGCAATCGGCATTATGACCCTGTATGACAGGAATAAACTTGACCTTGACAAAGATATCGGCTCATATCTCGGCTTCAAAGTGAGGAATCCGGGTTATCCCGATATCCCGATCACAGCACGTATGCTTATGAGTCATACATCTTCCATATCAGCAGACGCTTCAGATTATCATCCTGACTGGAACAAGATCGGAAAAAACGGATACGATCCGATCTTTGACGAAACCGTAAAACCGGGCACGAAATATGCGTATGCCGATTATAACGGCGCGCTGTTCGGCTGCCTGATCGAAGCGATCTCCAGGCAAAGCGTACAGAATTATATGAATTCAAAGGTGTTCAAACCGCTTGGACTGACAGCAGCGTATTCACCGAAATTCCTGCCGTCAGGTCCCGCAACAAAAGACCTTCTGAATCCGCAGGGGAAAGTACAGATATCGGTTCAGAAAGACAGAAACAGAGACTACAACAATAAGGCCGACCCCAAGGGCAACAACGGATATACCGTAGGAAAGCTTTATATAAACGCAGAATCGCTCACATATCTTGCGCAGATGATGTGTAACGGTGGAGAACTGAACGGTAACAGGATACTGAATAAAGAAACGGTGAAACTGATGGAAGCTGATCAGCCGCTTCTTGACGAAAGCAGATACGGTCTTGGCACAGTCAGACTGAAACAGTTTGACCGCGGCACATGGTACGGACATCAGGGCCGATACAGCGGCCTGTCTTCAAATGTTTATTACCAGCGTGAGACCGGAATCACCATGGTCCTGATCATGAACGGATATGAGCAAAAACTTGTGGATAATGTTGTCCAGCCGGCTGTAAGCATACTCAGCAATATGGAAAAAATCGAATTTATTTGTATCGGCGAACAAAAAAGACAATAAATACCAAAGCTTTTAAGACCGGATAGGTATTCCGGTCTTTTTATATATATTGCATATCAATATTGACCGCATATATAATATGTTCCGGATAAATACTGTAAATATGCATAAAGATGATAAAAGACAGGACATGAAAGCCGGGGGAACCGGCAGAAAGGAAACACCGGACATACCGGTTTTCAGAACATATGTGCGGACGTTATGTGATAGCTCCCCTTGATGATGAAATCCTTGAGATGATCCGGGAGATCAACAGAACAAAACTGGCTGAAATGTTCAGGGAGAAGGGGATTTCTCCGATCACGGAAGCAGGGGAGATCACGCCTGCATCCGTCGTCCCTGCTGTTGCATTAAACAGGAAGGGAGAACGCCGCATTTTTCCGATGAAATGGGGCTTTGCACAGGATTATGCTAAAAAGCTGCTGATCAACGCCAGAGTTGAAACAGCTGCAGAAAAACCTGTTTTCAGGGAAGCATGGTCACAAAGGCGGTGCGTTATCCCTGCATCATATTATATTGAGTGGGATCATGACGAGAAGAAAAAACCGGAAAAGAAATATGTCATCAGACCGGAACAAAACGGCGTGGTCTGGCTGGCAGGATTTTACCGGATGGAGGGCCAGATCCCCGCATTCGTAATTGTAACAAGAGCAGCAGATGAAACGGTCAGCTGGATGCATGACAGGATGCCGGTCATACTTCAGGCGGATGACGCTGAAAGGTGGATACGTCACGACAATGATCCGGGTATGATTGCCGGGAAATGCCTCGGAAAAATGAAATGGGAGTACGCCGGGTGAAGACACGAATGAAAGGAAGCGGACAGCCATGAAATGGTATTGGATACTGATCATCATTTCCGCTGTGATCGGTCCCTTTGAAGCAATGTATGCACTGAATAAAGCAAGAAACAGACGAGGGACGCAAAAAGGGAGACAAAAGCAGGAAGAAACAGATAAAAGAGAAGGTAAAACAGCTTCAGGCGGTGAATCAGAATAAGAGTTCATATGACGATGAAAGCCGGAAAGGAGGAAAAGCGTGACGGAAATCATTTCATACCGCCTTTCTTCCACCGGTATGTGGGGCTATTCATATTACCTGGGACAGGAATATATCGGTGAGACGACATGTATGATCAGCACATCATCCAATGTCAGGATCATCGGGGATGATATCACATGGTACAGCCAGTTCAAAATTGATACGGATATTGTACCGGGTATAAGCAGAAGGATAAAGGATAACCTTACTGAAGAGGAACTGTATAGGATCATATTCTGGCAGCCCGGTCAATACGCTATTGTGGCCAGGACCGAAAGCGGTAACTGGTCAATGAATGTTGAGGAAAGGAACGGTATGTACCTTTTCGGACGGTCAGGAATGCCGGTATCGGCTATTACGGAACGTGTGGAAGAAGCCGAATGGCTTCCGCCTTCAGCAATCCAGACCGAGCCCGCTTTCAGGACACGCTTTTATGAGCAGGAGGACAGCCCGGGATTTCAGATGATGGTTCTGTCTTTTCCGGCGCTGAAGATGATCTGAACAATCTCTTGACAGTTGATATGCTCTGTTTTATTATGGTCAAAAGTACGTACAACCCGGAGGGCTATAATGAAAACAGGAGCTTTTGCAACCGGCATATACCCGAACTATCTTGCAGAAGCCGGTATAAGCGAAGATGAAGCGCTCGAAAAAGTCAAGAAAGCGTTCGACATCATTTTCTTCGATCCGGAGGAAAACTTCTGTCATCATGCTGATGAAGACGCATGGTGTATGGTGGATACGGGCAATAATGATGCCCGCACTGAAGGCATGAGTTATGGCATGATGATGTGTGTCCAGATGGACCGCAAGGATATTTTCGACAAACTATGGACTTTTGCCGAACGTTACATGCTTATCCATAAGGGCCCCAGCAGCGGATACTTCCGATGGTCCGTGAAAACAGACGGGCAGCCCAATTCAAACGGTCCGGCACCGGACGGGGAAGAATACTTCGCCATGGCTCTTTTCATGGCAGGAGCCAGATGGGGCAACTCAACCGGAAGCTTCGATTATGACACCAGGGCCAGGGAGATCCTGCGGCATGCTGTTCATCAGCATGAAATGATCAAAGGCGGACAGCCAATGTGGGAGCCTGAAAACGGATATATCCGTTTTGTTCCGGAAATGAAGATATCCGATCCAAGCTATCATCTTCCGCATTTTTATGAACTGTTTGCCCTGAAGGCTGATAAAGAAGACAGGACGTTCTGGAAATATGCAGCTGAACAGAGCCGTAAATATATCGCGCTGTCAGCCGATCCTGAAACCGGTCTGTCACCGGAATACGCCGATTATGAAGGAAAGACAGTGCTTCTTTTCGGCAAACCGTGGGTCTATTATTCAGACGCTTACCGTGTTGCGGAAAACATCGCACTTGATCATGTCTGGTTCGGAGAAGATCCGCGTCTGTCACAGATCGCCACGCATATACAGGACTTTTTTGCCAGGCAGGACCTGGAAAACCTGAAGGCGTATGAACTGAACGGACAACCGCAAAGCGAACCTGCGATGCATCCCACGGCGATCAGGGCCATCCTCGGAGCCGCTTCCATTGCGAGTGATTCGGAAAAAAGAGACAGATTCCTGAAGGAATTTGCCGAAATGCCGATGCGGAGGGGTGTGAGACGATACTATGATAACTGCCTGTATTTCTTCTGCCTGCTGATGCTGACAGGCAACTACAGAATTTATCTGTGAGGAGGATAACAATGATCTACTATGTAAAGGCCGACGCACCCAGGGAAGGAAACGGATCCAGGAGCACACCGTTCAGATTTATCAATGACGCCGCACGGATTGCCGTGCCCGGTGATGAGATCGTTGTGGCTCCCGGCATATACCGTGAATACGTTAATCCGATCAATGCCGGTACGGAGGATGCACGAATCACATACAGAAGCGAAGAACCGCTGGGCGCTGTCATCACCGGCGCGGAAATTCTGGACGGATGGAAAAAGGTTGAAGGAACAACGTGGACAGCCCGTGTCAGCAACGGCATTTTCGGAAACTACAATCCCTTTATTGAGAAAGTATGCGGCGACTGGTATTTCTCACCTGTGATCCGCCATACCGGTGCTTTGTTTGTCAATGACCTGATGATGTACGAATGTTCCACCCTGGATGACTGCAAATCCGGACGGCCCGATCCCTACGCCTGGACACAGGAGGAAGCAAAGTATCTGTGGTATACGGAACAGGACAATAATGAAACCGTATTATATGCCAATTTTCATGATATGGATCCGAACTGTGAAAAGGTTGAAATCACAGTAAGAAGAAACTGCTTCATGCCTGACAGGACCGGCGTGGGATATATTACAGTAAGCGGGTTCAATATCACAAAAGCTGCTACAACATGGGCGCCTCCGGCTGCATACCAGGACGGCATGATCGGACCGCACTGGTCCAGAGGATGGATCATCGAAGACTGTGAGATCAGCAACAGCCGCTGCTGCGGGATCTCGCTCGGGAAATACCTTGATCCTGAGAATGATATGTATTTCTTCCATAAAAAAGTTAAAAGCCCGACGCAGATGGAAAGAGACGCAGTTTGCCGCGGCCAGTACCATGGCTGGCTGAAGGAAAAGGTAGGCGGGCATATTA
>JAFWCP010000060.1 GCA_017536845.1 Solobacterium sp.
CGATGCACTTCTTCGCGCCGTCATAGGAACCATGGTCCAGATGCAGGGCGACAGGGATTGTGATGCCCATGGAATCATGGAGATCCTTGACCATGTCAACGACCATCTTGTAACCGCCCATATACTTGGCAGCGCCTTCGGATGTCTGGATGATAACCGGGGACTTTGCCTGTTCGCAGGCCTTCAGGATGCACTGTGTCCATTCAAGGTTGTTTGTGTTGAAAGCGGGAATCGCATAATGGCCTTCGTGCGCCTTCTTGATCATTTCTGTTGCAGAAACTAATACCATAAGATTATATTTCCTCCTGTTTCGTGCTTCCATTTTATTCCAATTTCATGTTCTTGAAAAGGGAAAGATAAAAAATGAAGAGAAAACTCTTCATTTTCATTCGTCGGGCTTTTAGTACGCATCATCGCCGCTGGGAATGTCAAGGCCGGAGTCATCGATGATATCATCGGGCTCGTCATCCTCCAGTTCAATTTCGCTGCGGTCGACAAATACCTCCTCGAACTTGCGGCGGTTGCGGAGATCCCATTTGTTGTTGTTCAGCGATGCGAACCGGCTGTCCATCATCATTTCGGAATAGAACTGCGACTTTTTCCGCTTCTGCTTTTCAGCCGGAATCTCCATGATTTTGGCAACCTCATTCCACAGCTTCAGGAAATCGATTTCCTTCCGCTTGCGGGCAAGGCAGGTGTAGGCGACATCTGTCATTGTCTGATTACTGCTCATTTTTTTCTCCTTCAGTGTCTGAAACTCACACGATAAAAACCTGGTGGGTCTTGCATGCTATGTTGTAAACTGCCAGGTAAAACGCACCTCCTGGACGACGGTGCCGCTGTCCCTGACCTCATATTCCACAAGCCAGCGGTCTTCTTCGACGCTGCGCTTTTTCAGCAAAGCCTGCAGGCGGATTTCACCATACGGCGAGGAAACGGTACATGTACCCGTCCCGCTGCTGTACAGTTCAACCCGGCTGGGGAATTCACCCTGCCGCTGTATGATCAGCGCATCTTCCCGCATGTCAATCACATGGCGAACGCCGGTTCCTTCTTCCGGATAGACAAGCGTAAAACCATGCCGTAAGGCATCATGGTCCGCAAGTATGACGGTTTCCCCGGTCTTAAGATCTTCCCTGATCAGCTGTACGTGAGTCTTCAAGAGATTTCCCCCGGACAATTATATTGATCCTGTATTCTTTGTCAATCACTACATTTTGAAAAAAGAACGGTTCTCAGAAACCGTTTTCATGCGGAAGAATGCCCTTGGGGAAGAAGACCTTGCGGTCATCGTCACTATCGGCATGGATGATGCTGCCGACAAGCGCAGAGGCCTCTGAGAGCTCTTTTACGGCCCCGTCCTTCATGCACACGTGGATCATCTCATCCATTCCCCCGTAAGGCTCATACGGGTGCTTGCTCACGGCATCCTGAAGGACGTAATACGCCGGATCCAGGCCCGCCCGGCTTACCGCTTCCCGGACGGCCTTTTCCTGCTCGATATCCTCATAGGCAAACAGGCGCCGGTCCATGATCCTTTCCGCCAGGTCCTTTTCGACCGCATCCTTGCCGTTATGGGCCAGCATGCCGAAGCCACAGGAACAGTACGCTTCATCCAGCATGAAATAATCATGCAGGCTCATGCCCTGCCACAAGGGCGAAAACAGCTCGCAGTCACGCACCTCCTTCACCCTTCTGAACAGGGCGTGGAGCAGGCACTCAAAGCTGCGGGCAACGGGATGGTAGTACACCTGCCAGTACATGTGGTAACGCGCCATGATGTAGTTTTCCACGGCGTAGACGCCGCTTTTCTTGACGACGATTGTTTCCCCGTCATGCACCCGCAGCGTGCGCAGGATGCGCTCCAGGTCGTACTGGCCGTAGCTGGTGCCGGTGAAGTAGGCATCACGCAGAAGGTAATCCATGCGGTCGGCGTCCAGCTGAGAGCTGACGAGCTGGGAAAGCAGGGGATGGCGGCTGGTATGGCGGATGACATCCGCCACCTCTTTCGCAAGGCCCGGCTTATGGCGCTCCAGGATGGCGTGGACATCGGTGTCCTCCTCGATGATCCGGCAGGTATAGACCTCATGGCTGATGCCGGTCACCCCTTCCAGGGAATGCGAATACGGGCCATGACCGATGTCATGCAGCAGTCCGGCAAGCATGACGATGACCTTTTCCTCCGTGCTCAGCGAATCACGGATATCGGCGACCTCCGTTACCATCCGCCGGACGATTTCATAGACGCCCAGGGAATGGGAAAAGCGGGTATGCTCGGCACAATGGTAGACCATGCTGGCGCCGCCTAACTGGCGGATCCGCCGCAGGCGCTGGAACCAGCTGCTGTTGATGCACTCCCAGACAACCTTCAGGTCCACCCGGATATACCCGTGCACCGGGTCACGGAAGACCTTGGGTTCGGCGGTCGCTTCAAACATCACATTCCTCCAGCAGGACGCAGGCAAAGGCCTGCACGCCTTCCCGGCGGCCGACAAAGCCCAGCCCTTCGCCCCGGGTCGCCTTGACGGAAATCCGGTCGATGTCACATTCCAGGGCCTCAGCAAAATTCTGCCGCATGGCCTGAATATGCGGGGCCATCTTCGGCTTTTCGATCATGATCAGAGCATCCACATTGCCGATGCGGTAATGCCTTTCCTTCATCATCTTCGCGACTTCTTTCAATATGATCTGGGAATTGATCCCCTTCCATTTTTCATCCGTATCCGGGAACCAATGGCCCAGATCCCCCAGCGCCAGGGCGCCCAGGATCGCTTCCGCCACCGCGTGCGTCAGCGCATCCGCGTCACTGTGGCCCAGCAGGCCAAGGTCCGATGCAATTTCCACGCCGCCCAGGATCAGCTTCCTGCCTTCCACAAGGCGGTGAATATCTGTTGACTGTCCGATTCTCATTGTCTGGCTCCTTTGTATTCAGAATTCTCTACAGTGTATCATAATTCAGATGGATTTCTGCAGGAAAATCTCGTATGATCATTGTCATGAAAACGATTCAGCCCCCAAGTGATGTCATCACCCTGATCCGGATGATGAATGACAGCGGCCATGCCTGCTACCTGGTCGGCGGCGCCGTGCGCTCCGCCCTTCTGGCACTGCCGGTCAGCGACTACGACCTGACAACCTCCGCTTCCCCGCAGGAGACAGAAGTGGTCTTTGCACAGTTCCGGATCATTGAAACCGGCCTGAAGCACGGCACCGTGACGGTGCTGTTCCATGGCACCCCGTATGAAATCACGACCTTCCGCAAGGACATGGCCTACTCCGACCACCGCCATCCCGACCGGGTTGCCTTTTCCTCTTCCTTACGGGAAGACTGCGCCCGCCGTGATTTTACGGTCAACGCCCTGTGCTGGCATCCCGACGAAGGGCTGATCGACTTTTTTGACGGCCTCAAAGACCTGCAGGAACAGCGCATCCGCTGCATCGGTCTGCCCGATGATCGCTTCAATGAAGACGCCCTGCGCATCTTACGGGCAATGCGCTTTGCCGCAAGGCTGCATTTTACGATTGAAGAAAACACCCTTGCTTCTCTCATCAGGAACAGGAAGCTGCTGCAGTATGTTTCCAGAGAACGCATCCGCAGCGAGCTCATCGGCCTTCTGGAAGCGCCGAAACCAGGTGCCGTCATGCTTGCCTGCCGGCCGGTCCTTGATGAAGTCATGCCGCTCAAAGAACCGTTTGCGGATACCTGCCGGCTGGTCGACAGGGCCCTGCCGGATGCTCTGGTGCGCCTGTGCCTGTTATTGCCGGAGGGCGATCCTGAGCCATGGCTGCGGGAAATGACCTTTACGGCAAAGGAAATCCACATCGCAAAACAGATCCTTGCGTACAGGGACCTGCCGCTGGCCAGCGTGCCTGATATCCGTTATGCCCTCTGCAGGCTCGATGACTTCGGCCGTTATGCCGCCTTCCGCAAGGCGTACGACAATGTGGAATGCATGGCTGCGGCAAGGGAAATCATGGCCCGGGGCGACTGCGTCAGCCTGAAACAGCTGGCGGTCAACGGCCGTGACGTACAGGCTGCCGGCTTCCGGGGGAAACAGATTTCCACCGTCCTGGAGCAGTGCCTGCAGGCCGTCATGAAGGACGAAGTCCGCAACGAAAAAGAACAGCTGCTTGCCTATATGGCCTCGTTATGAGGC
>JAFWCP010000061.1 GCA_017536845.1 Solobacterium sp.
GGGTGCGCAAAACGCTGGAAGAAGCTGAAAAGGCCGGTGTAAAGACGGTCGGCGTTGGCATGAACCTGGATCAGGCAAAGCGGATTCTGTACTTCCCGGAAGCAGGCGGGGTTGGCCTTTTCAGTGTGGGTTTCCGTACCGGCTGCAAGCCCGCAGGGGAACACAAGGCAGGCTGCCTGCTGTGGAATGAGCTGGAAATGATTGAAGCCAATATCCGGGAGATTAAGGAAAAATGCCGCTGGTGCTGTCTGATTGTCCATGGCGGTGAGGAGTTTACATCATTGCCAAGCCCTTATGTCAGGGAACGTTATCTGAAGTTTCTGAAAATGGGTGCGGATGTCATCGTTGCCCATCATCCTCATGTCCCGATGAATTATGAGACAGTGGGTGATAAGGTGATCTTTTATTCCCTTGGCAATTTCATCTTTGATACGGATTATCAAAGAGCCCAGTTCCATACCGAAGAAGGTGTTCTCGTCAGACTGAATTTCACGGCTGAGGAGTTCAGCTGGGAAGCTGAAGGGGTAAGGATCCAACGTGGTTCAGAACACATCATGAAAGCACCCCTGCCGCAGATCTTTGAGGATGTGCCGGCGGAAGAATATGAAAAACTGGCGCCTCTGGCCGCAAAGATGTTCCTTGCCGCAACAAAACGCCAGCAGATTTATCTGAATCCGAAGGAGTTCAAGGACAAAACAGAAGAAGAATGGGATGCGCATTTCACCGATCCTAAAAGACGTTACCGTGTTCCCGGGGAAGCGCTGGATTTCACCATCATATGGGATCTGGCCCAGAAAGAAAAAGAAGGTGCCTGGAAGGAAAGCACCCTCGAAAATGTTAAGGAATATATCCTGAAGCAGATGTAAAAAACAGAACAGCTTTACTGTTCTGTGATGGCAGTGATGGATCTGACGGATTCCAGACGGATCAGTTTGTCTTTCACTGTTTTTCCGTATTCCAGGTGGATCAGCAGCCAGTCATTGTCCGCGTCGGTCAATGTACAGCTGCCTTTTTTCTGCTGAGCCCAGTAAAGGTCCACATCTTCGTGGTCTTCTTTAAGATCCAGCAGGATCGGTTTATGCAGAAGGTTCAGGGCAATTCTCTGCAGGGCAGCCCTGTCCATGGCATAGTCGGTGCCTTCCACCTTGGAAAGCTGCTGTTCTAAGGCATCAACCCTGCTTTTGAGGGAGCTGACCTGCAGATAGGCCATTAACCCGAAGATGCCGAATATGAAACCAACATATTCCATCAGTGTTCCTCCTCGTTGACAAAGTCAATGCTGAGAACAGAGGCCAACGGGATCAGTTTCTCAATTGTGCCCTTCTTTGTCTTTGCGGATACTTTCATCCAGTTGCCTTCAAAGGACAGGATGGTGACATCCTTGTTGAAAAGGTCATAGTCTCCTTCATCGTCAAAGAAGTTCAGACGGATGGCCCTGCCGACGGCGGCCTGCAGGAGCCTGCTGACCGATGCCTGGGGCGCAGGTGTGTCTTTGGTGACATCATCCTTTAACAGATAATCACAAGAGACATCCAGCAGGGAAGCAATGTCGGAAATCTTGTCAATGTCCGGCAGGACGCTGCCGGTTTCCCAGCGGCCGACGGTCTGTCTTGTGACGCAGAGCCTGTCTGCGAATTCAGACTGGGTCATGCCGAGTTCTTTTCGCTTCTGTGCGAGTTTGGTGCCGAAATCTTTCATGGCATATCTCCTTTACGCCCTTATTGTAGCTGTGGGGGTACCTGTTCACAAGCATACAGCATGTTCACCATGCAACACGGTATGTTGCATTGATGAAAATCAAAGGGTCTGAAGGATTTCTTCGATTTCTGCCCTTGTGGCCAGGCCGGAATGGAAGGCAGTAGCCCCGCCGCAGGCCGTGCCGAGCTTTAAGGCATGGCCATAGTCTTTTGTCTGAAGGTATCCGGCGACAAAGCCTGCCACCATGGAGTCACCTGCCCCGACGGAATTGACGACGGTGCCTCTGGCAGCTTTGGCGGTATGGACATTTCCGTTTTCATCCACAAGGATGGCACCGTCACCGGCCATGGAGACAAGCACATTACGGGCACCTCTTGCCTGCAGTTCTTTCGCGCCGCTGATGATGTCTGCTTCTGTTTCCAGTGTTTTTTCCAGCATGGCCGCAAGCTCAATGTGGTTGGGCTTGATCAGGAAGGGATGGTATTTCAATATCTTCAGCAGCAGTTCCTTTTCCGCATCGACAACGGTGCCGACGCCTTCCGGCAGACCCTGGATGAGCTGTTCGTAGGTATCGGAGGACATGCAGGAAGGGATGGAACCGGAAAGGATGAGCAGGTCGCCGGATTTAAAGGTGAATGTCTTTTCCTTCAGGCGGCGGAAGTCATCCTCGGTGATGAGCGGGCCTTTGCCGTTGATTTCGGTTTCATCGTCGGATTTCATCTTGACGTTGATGCGGGTCATGCCCTGGGAAACTTCAACAAAATCGGTGAGAATGCCGTTCCGGTGCAGGCCGTCTTTGAGCGCTTTGCCGGTAAAGCCGGCAATAAAGCCAAGAGCCGTGCTTCTGACATCAAGCTCTTTGAGAATCCAGGATACATTGATGCCTTTGCCGCCATAGTAGATGTTTTCACTCTTGTTGCGGTTGATCTGTCCGGTTTTGAAGTGGTCAACCTGGATGACATAGTCAAGGGCGGGATTGAGGGTGACAGTATAGATCATTGTTGCTTTTCTCCTGTTCTATATAATAATGGGAACATTCTGTCCAGAATGACATTGAGCGGGATGGTTTCCTGACAACCGAAGGCTTTTTCCTGCCAGTAAGCCAGGTCAGGCAGGCTTTCGGACGGGCAGCGGTAAAGCACTTTGTCTTGGAAAAGGAAGTCGGTTTCAGTGCCGTTGGCATGCGTGTGGGCATGTTCATACAGGAAAGCCAGCAGCGCATGGAACAACGGGACAAAGGCCGGGTCATCAGCCAAAGCGCACCGGTGGATGAAGGAAGATACCGGCAGGCAGGAAAGGCGGTCTTTGGGATCAATGCTTTCCAGCAGGGTTTTGAATGTTAAGGCATGGTCTTCCTTCTGCTTTTCCGGCAGGTCGATTTCCTGCAGGAAACTGTATAAAGCTGCGGCAATGGCCATGTGGCCGCGGGCGGTCAGGTGGATGCCGTCAACCGGAGATACCTCTGCCTGGGCCATGTCGAGAAAGCATGTGCCGGTCTTCTGAGAGAGGTTCTTCAATGCTTCACCAAGACGTTGGGAAACAATGACGGAGCGGGCATCGAAGTCAGAGCCGAAAGGACCGTCTGCGGCGGCATCGAGAATCGGGGCCGGGCTGAGAAGCAGGATCTTCGGGCATGAACCGGTTTTTGAGAAAAGGTAAGCGTTGATTTCCTGAACCAGGGATGCCAGAGCAGCCGCAATGTCGTTTTCATCACGTTGATAGCGGGTTTTGAGGTCATTGGTTCCCAGCATCAGGATGACAAGGTCAAGCGGTTTGTGCATGCTTAATGCCGCATCAACAAAAGCCAGGCCGTTTTTGAAATGCTCACCCGGTTTGTCCAGGTCTGTAGTCCGGCCGCTGAGCCCTTCGGCAATGATTCTGTATTCACTGCCCAGCAGGATCTGCAGTCTTGAAGGCCAGCGGATTTCTTCCGGATAGCGTCTGCCGCTTCCCGGCATATATCCCCAGGTATTGGAATCGCCAAAACATAGTATTCTTTTCATGTGTGAATCTCCTGCCATCTATCTTATCATAGACTTTGCGTGTTAAGGATTTCCGATTATAAAAAAACACCTTCCTTTCAGAAGGTGCTGTATTGGGTTAACGGCAGGACAGGATCAGATTGTAAATCTCTTCTCTTGTCAGTGTGCGCAGGTTGTTTGTGGAAACGTTGCAGACTTCGGAGACTGCTTTGGCTGTTTCTTCACTGACTTCAATGCCGGCTTCGCTGAAGGTTGACGGCAGCTGCAGTGCCTTGACGAATTGACGAAGTGCTTCCACGCCTTCTTCTGCCTTTTCGCCATCACTCTGGCCATGGTCCTTGACGCCCATGACTTCGGTCGCAAAGCGGGCAAACCTTGCTTCATCCGCATGGCAGATCAGGCTGTAGTAGGCGGGCAGCAGGATGGCCAGCTGGGTGCCGTGGGTCTTGTGGGTATAGGCGGCAAGGGCGTTTTCAATGCCGTGGGCCTGGAAGTCGCCGGGCTTGCCGGTATAGAAGCTGAAACTCTGGATCAGGGAAGAATCCCACATCAGGTTGGAACGGATTTCCTTGTTGTCAGGGTCTTCCATCAGGGCATAGCCGTTGCGGATGATATTGCGCATCAGGCTTTCGTTGATTTCATCCCAGACATTCCAGCCTTTGCCGAAATAGGTTTCGGCGCAATGGCTCAGGGAGTCAAAGACGCCGGGAGTAAAGACACGCAGCGGGATGCTCATCAGGTAATTGGGGTCTTCGATGACGAATTCCGCATACGGGCCCATCAGTGTTTTCTTCAGGTGTTTTTCTTCATAGGTGCAGGCACCGAGATGGTCCATCTCCGCGCCGGCGCCGGAAATGGTCAGCACCATGGCGTATCTGCCCATCTTTTCCGGGAAGCGGTGTTCATCGACTTCCATGGTCCAGATGTCTTCGTCGGTTTCCGCACCGGCTGCCATGATCTTGATGCTGTCAGCAACCGAACCGCCGCCGACGCCGAGGATCAGGCTGATGTTTTCCTTCTTGTATAAGGCAATGCCTTCTTTGATCTTTTCATATGTGGGAGAGGACTGGATGCCGCCGAATTCGATGACATTCTTTCCTGCTTCTTTTAATACTGCTGTAACTTCATCCAGGATGCCGTTGCGCTTGACGGAACCGCCGCCGTAGGCAACCATGATGTTGGGACCAGCGTCCTTAACAGCATTTTTCAGGTGTTTCTGCACACCGTTTTCTCCGAAATATACCTTTACAGGCATGTAATATGTGAATTCGTTCATAACTGATCCTCCTTGTATGAACAGAGTATAGCAGAAAGTATTTGTTATGTGAAATACTTTGATCAAATCATTTGATATGCTTGATTTGCATGGAAATTTCATCCAGGAAGGCAGAGAACAGCTTGGTCTGCACCGGTTTTTTCTTCCATACCATGAGCATTCTGGCGCTGCGTTCCGGTGTGAAAGGAATGGATACAACGCCGTCAATACACTGCTTTACGGTTTCCAGGCAGATGGCTGTGCCGATCTTTGCCTTCACCATTAACATGGCGCTGTTGAGCATGGTATAGGTGCACCGAATGTGGGAAGGATCAATCATCCATTCCCTGACGGTATTCTGGAAATGGCTGTTTTCGGGTATGATCAGCAGTTCTTCCCTGAGGTCTTCGATGCGGACGGAGGATAAGGATGCCAGATGGCTGTCGGTGCGTACGAGGATGCCCCACCTGTCGGTGATGTCAAGATCCATCACTTCCAGCTTCATGGTGTTGACGGACTGGATGATCAGCCCCAGATCCACGGTGCCTTTGTATATGGCATCTCTGATTTCCTCGGAAGTTCCGGCCATGACATGAAAGCAGGTGTTCGGATATTTTTTCTGGAAGGAACTGATGGTGTCCGCAAGGAAGCTGAAGGAATCGGTTTCCGAAGTTCCCAGATACAGCTCACCGCTGATTTCCGCAGATTCCGAAGGTTCGTGTTTTGCCTTGTCATACAGCATCAGGATATCCTTGGCGGTCTGCCGGAAACGCAGGCCGTCTTCAGTCAGACGGATGTTCTTGTTTGTTCTTTCGAACAGTTTTCTGCCAAGCTCTTCTTCCAGATCCATCAGCTGTCTTGAAACAGTCGGCTGGGAAACATGCAAAAGGCTGGCAGCATGGGAAATGTTTTCTTCCTCTGATACGGCAAGGAAGTATTCCAGTACACGAGTATCCATAAGCAGGCTCTCCTAAAAGCAACTGTCATTATACCATGGATTCTGTGTCTGCCTGTATCTCTGTATCTGTATAAAAAAACCACGGCATTTGCCGTGGCCTGTTTATATGCTCAGCCTCTTCTTAAAGAACCAAGTGCCAGCAATACGGTATTCCAGAGAGAGCCTCTGTCTGAGGACTCATATTCAGCTTCTTCATACAGCGGTCTGCCGGTCATTACAGCAGCTTCCATCAATGTTTTCATCATGGTTTCTTACCTCCTGACGATTCTGTCATCTTCCTTGATGACATGAACAGTATAGCGCAATTGGTTTCGGAATGAAAGAAATGATGCAAGATTTTCAGAAAATATTTTCATTTAAGCGTTTACATTCGGGATTTTGCTGAAAGGGCTTTCGTACAGGGCTTGATTGAAGAGCACTGCCATTTCATCGTATGCTGCGATTGTCCTGACATATGCAGGCAGGTCATCCTTCTGATCCTGAACGTCCTGTTTGGCACATTGATATTCTGAATCAGAAATAGGCAATTACGATAATTGACCACGATTGAAATTTGATATTGAAAAGTCAGAGAGTATATGTACCATCAGAGTACAATCACCGCCCGGGACTGGGATCAGGCAAAAAGCAGTCAGGATCATTGAGGAACGTTGGAAAGAGTTGTTGGAATGTTATTCTGAGGTGAGGTGATTGTATTTGATTGATGAGACAATACCGAAGGTGCTTAAAGCAGGTCAGAGTGATGATAAACAGCTGAAGACGATGATCAGGGCTTTTGTCCAGAATCTTCCGTTCAGCAGTGATGCCTTATTCAGCATTGCCGCGAGCCGTCATTCGGAAATGTTGAAAGAGATTGCAGAAATGGCCGGGGAAGCTGCTATTGTAATTGTGTCGTCTCAGGCGCAGGCATTTATGCCGGGCGGAGGATTGAAGGATACGACAATTGATGCCGTTCTTGAAACCACCGATAACCGGATCTACCTGTTTCTGATGACGGAAAGGAGAGGCAGTGTCACTCGGAAAAGGGCCCAGTATGATGTGGCCAAAGGAATTGTGAGCAGAGTATTGCCCGCTAAAAAGTATAAGAATGTGCCGGGGGTAAGGCACATCACCATTGCGCCGGGACAACTCTTAAATGAAAAGTCCTGCATCATGATCAGTCAGGAAACACTGGAATACTCACCGTCTGAAGCATTTGATGGTGATCATTCCGAAATCAGGCGAAGGTACTTTCACAGAAAAGGCGCATACAGAAAGATATTTCTGAACCTTGACTATGAAGGGCCCGATAAAGAGAAGGAACAGTTCATGCATGATTTGAAAGAACCGGACTACAGAAAGATTCAAAATCCGGTGCTTCGCAGAGTCATGCAGGAAATCAAAGGGGACGAGGAGGCAATGGAAATTATGTGCGTACGTGTAGAAGCTTTTGCAAAGGAGATTGCTAAAGAGTATGCCGCGGCGGAAGTCAAACAGGCCAATGAGCGTGCTGATGAATATGCCAGGAAGGCCGCAAAGTCTGAAAAGGATCTTGCAGACACGAGAAAAGAACTCGATAAGACGAAAAGCATTGCGAATGCGTTCAAAAGCAGTGTGCTGGCAAGGTGGTTCTCATGTCGAAAAGCAAGTGCCTCAGACGAAGAAGCAATGATTAAGCTGTCTGAAGAGTTTGGAGTTGAAGAAGAGCTGATATCCGGATTGCTGAAGGAAGCAATTGCATAGTTGTGGCTGTTGCAGACAATAACATGGTGCAGCAGTGATGCCTGATCAC
>JAFWCP010000062.1 GCA_017536845.1 Solobacterium sp.
AGCAACAGCATGATCTCCATGCTGAAGGAAACCTCCATGGCTGCGACCATCACGGTGATGGAGATGTTCCGGCAGGCGCAGGTGATCAACGGCCGCGTGTATGAGTCCCTGGGTCTGTATGTGGAGGTGGCGCTGATTTACCTGCTGTTCTGCACCGTGCTGACATGGCTGCAGAGGCGGATTGAGAAGCGGCTGAGCAGGTATGATACGAAGGAGTAAGGGTTATGGCACTGCTGGAAATCAGGAATATTCATAAAGCCTTCGGGAACAATGAGATCCTCAGAGGGATTGATCTGACTGTCAACAAGGGTGATGTCATTGCCGTGCTGGGGCCTTCGGGTTCCGGCAAGACGACTTTCCTGCGCTGTATCAACTATCTGGAAACAGCCGACAGGGGGGAGATGACCTTCCTTGACAAGACATATGACCTGGCGCATACATCCCATCATGATATCGCCGAAATCAGAAAGAAGACCGGTTTTGTCTTTCAGAGCTACAACCTCTTCCGCAACAAGACGGCCCTGGAAAATGTCACCCTGGGCCTGACGGCTGCCCGGAAGATGAAAAAGGAAGCGGCCGTGGAAAGAGGCATGTACCTGCTGGAACGGGTCGGCTTAAAGGATCGGGCGGACCATTATCCCGCCCAGCTGTCCGGCGGCCAGCAGCAAAGGGTCGGCATTGCCAGAGCCCTGGCTGCCAGTCCCGATATCATCTATTTTGATGAGCCAACATCCGCCCTGGATCCGGAGCTGATCGGGGAAGTGCTGCTGGTCATGAAGCAGCTGGCTGAAAGCGGCATGACGATGATCGTCGTGACCCATGAGATGGATTTCGCGAAGAATGTCAGTTCCCGCGTCGTCTTCATGGAAGGCGGCGTGATTGTGGAAGAAGGCACGTCTGACGAGATCTTCAACCACCCGAAAAAAGAAAGAACAAGAGAATTCCTGCGGATGGAACAGACATCCGTACTGCAAACGTTTTAGGAGGAAAAGAAACATGAACAAAGGACTGAAACTGATGACTGCTGCCTTGACGGCACTGGCACTGACTGGCTGCAGCCAGAACGCTTCGACTGCCTCTTCCGCGGCAAAAGACCACCTGGCCAGAATCCAGTAAGCCGGCAAGATCATTGTCGGCCTGGAGGGTGACTGGCAGCCGTTCTCTTTTGAAGACGACAACGGAAACATCATCGGTTATGATACCGAGGTTGCCAAGGAGATCGCGAAGAGGATCGGCGTGGAAGCGGAAATCACCCCGACAGCCTGGGAAGGCCTGCTGGCCGGCCTGGATTCCGGTGTGTTTGACATGGTCGTCAACGGCGTTGACATCACCCCTGACCGACAGGAGACATTCGACTTCTCCGATGCCTATGCCTATGACAAGACCGTTCTGATCGTGCGTGATGACAACACGGAAATTACGAAGTTTGAAGACCTCAACGGAAAAACGACTTCCAACTCCATCGGCTCATCCTATATGGAAATGGGTGAAGCCTACGGCGCAACCGTCAAGGGCGTAGATACGCTGGCAGAAACCCTCGAGCTTGTGAAAAACGGCACGGTGGACGCAACCATCAATGCCAATACATCCTTCCAGGACTACATGAACACAGCCGGCGGCCCGTTCAAGGTTGTTGCGGAATCTGATACTGTCCTGTACGGCATCCCGCTGAAGAAAGGCGCTGATAACGCATCTTTCCTGGCCGCCGTCAACAAGGTGCTCAGCGAAATGCGTGCTGACGGCACCCTGGCCCAGCTTTCCGAAAAGTACTTCGGCGCCGACCTGACCAACGAATAAGCAAAAGGAAACAGGAACTGCAGGATCCCTGGCATGAACAGGGAGAACGCAGTTCCTTTTATTGTGCCTGCATAAAGATGAAGCAATCCTGGGGAACCTTCCATCACCGACGTGTATTCCCGGCTGCCGTCCTGCCCGGGATCCGGACAAGGCGTTAAGGATCATTTTGGCCAAAGCGTCCTGAGATACAGGCATATAAAAGTGTTTCGGAAAGTGAGAAGAGGATGCGGAAGGGAAAAACAGCAGGATTTCCTTTTGTTGCATGCGCAACCATCTCAAAAAACGTCAGAAACCGCAATATAAAATTACGCACTTATATCCGCCGTGTGAATAAAAAACGCACGAACCGGCCCGCCGGCTTCTTAATATATCTAAATAAGGAAGGAATCATATGCTCGGAAAAGGGTTTTCAAAGCGCTTACATTCTGCCGATGAAAAAAACCGAAATTTTTGAGAAATAATGCTTGCAATGCTTGCAGGGGTGGTATATAATCACATGGCTACGCAAAGACCGCGGGAGGTTGCCGGCACGCTGAAATGCGTTGTCATAGCAGCGCGATAACCGGGGAATTTCCGCGCAGCGATCCCGAAGAAAAGGGAGTGAATATAAGGAGGAAAAATTCATGGCAAAGAACTCAGTAAGAATTCGTTTGAAGGCTTACGAGAACAGGAGTCTGGACGCAGCGAGCGAAAAGATCGTCAATACTGCTAACAGCCACGGCGCACAGAAGATCGTCGGTCCTGTTCCCCTGCCGACAGAGCGTGAAGTCATCACAGTTCTCCGCGCTGTCCACAAGTACAAGGATTCTCGTGAACAGTTCGAGATCCGCACACACAAAAGACTGATTGAAATCATCGGCCCGTCCCCTGAGACCATCGACGCATTGAGCAGACTGGATCTCCCGAGCGGTGTTGATATCGAAATCAAGCTCTAAGAAAGGAACCAGGTGAATAGAAATTATGAAAGCTATTTTAGGACGTAAGGTCGGTATGACCCAGGTCTTCACAGCTGAAGGCAATCTGATTCCTGTCACAGTCATTGAAGTCAAGCCGAATGTTGTACTGCAGAAGAAGACAATGGAGAAGGACGGCTATGAAGCTCTCCAGCTCGGTTATGAGGATGTGAAGGAATCACGTTCCAACAAGCCGCAGATCGGACATGCTGCAAAGGCTGGTACAGCTCCGAAGAAGTACATCAAGGAAGTCAAGTGCGATGAAATGAAGGATCTGGAAGTCGGCGCTGAAGTCAAGGTTGATCTGTTCAAGGCAGGCGACATGGTTGACATTCAGGGTACTTCCAAGGGTCACGGCTATACCGGTACCATCAAGCGTTACGGCGCTCACCGCGGACCGGAAACACACGGCGGCTCCAAGAACGTCAGACACATCGGTTCTCTGGCTACGACAGGACGCAACAACGGCCGTATCGAGAAGAACACACCGATGCCGGGTCATCATGGTGTCTACACAACAACAAACCAGAACCTCACAGTCATCAAGGTTGATACAACCGATAACTACATGCTGGTCAAGGGCAACGTTCCGGGACCGAGAAAAGGTCTGGTCATGATCAAGACGACAGTCAAGCCCGTTAAGGAAATCGCTCCGGTTGAACTGATCTCCTATGCGGCTGCTGAAGAAGCTGAATAAGTCTTTTGGGAGGAAAAAATGACGAAGTTAAATGTATTGAACCTGGCCGGTGAAGTCACAGGCGAAATCGAAGTCAGCGATGAGGTCTTCAACAGAGAACCGAATCAGCAGGCGATGTTCGATGCCATCCTGACCTATCAGGCCGGTCTGAGACAGGGAACACATTCCACAAAGACAAGAGCGTTTGTTTCCGGAACCGGCAAGAAGCCGTTCCGTCAGAAGGGTACAGGCCGTGCCCGTCAGGGTTCCACCCGCGCCACACAGTGGAGACACGGTGCGATCGCGTTCGGTCCGCATTCCAGAAAGTACAACCTCAAGATGAACCGTAAGGTCCGCCGCCTTGCCCTGCAGTCCGCATTAAGCGAAAAGCAGCAGGAAGGCAGCATGGTTGTTCTTGAAAACCTGGTCTTCGGTGAAATCAAGACCAAGAAGGCCGTTGAGGTCATGGACAAGCTCAGCCTCGACCGCAAGACACTGTTCGTTGCTTCGTTTGACGAAGACTTCGACAATGCATATCTGTCCTTCAGAAACATCCCGAACGCACTGGTTGTTACAGTTCCCGAACTGAATGTTTACGATATCGTCAATGCGGACAAGATCGTATTTACAAAGACAGCTGCTGAAAGAGCAGGGGAGGATCTCATCTGATGAGCGCACGTGATATCATCATCCGTCCGATCGTTACGGAAAAAACAAACATGCTGGGTGCTGAAAACAAGGTCACATTTGAAGTCAGCAAGAGCGCTAACAAGGTGTCTGTTGCACAGGCAATCAAGGAAATCTACGATGTAAAGCCGCTCAGCGTCAACATCGTGAATGTCCGTCCTAAGACAAAGAGACTGGGCCGCTTCGTCGGCAAGACAGCCGGTCTCAAGAAGGCGATCGTCAAGTTCAAAGACGGCGAGATGATCGACATCTTCGACGTAGAGGGTTAATCCCTGGCGTCACATATCGGAGACAGCGACTCCGGACAAGAAAAACAATAAGGAAGGTAAATTACAATGGCTATCATTAAGTATAAGCCGACCAGCAACGGACGCAGAAACATGAGCACGCTGAGCCGCGCCAACATCACGAAGCAGAAGCCTGAAAAGAGCCTGCTTGCTCCGCTGAACAAGAAGGCCGGCAGAAACAACACTGGTCGCATCACCGTCCGTCATCAGGGCGGCGGCGTAAAGCAGAATTACAGAATCATCGACTTCAAGAGAAACAAGGATAACGTCCCGGGCAAGGTTGCGGCAGTCGAATACGACCCGAACCGTAATGCCAACATCGCCCTGATCAACTATGTTGACGGCGAAAAGCGTTATATCATCCACCCTGAAAACCTGAATGTAGGCGATACAATCGTTTCCGGCGAAGCAGTCGACATCAAGGTCGGCAACGCGATGGAACTGAGAAACATCCCTGATGGTACATTCGTACATAACATTGAACTTCAGCCTGGCAAGGGCGGCCAGATGGCAAGAGCTGCCGGCTGCTCCGCTCAGATCCTCGGTTCTGAAGGCGGGTTCGTAACAGTTCGTCTTTCCTCCGGTGAGGTCAGAAGAGTCCGCGGCAACTGCCGTGCAACCATCGGTGTTGTCGGCAACGGCGACTACTCCCTGGTCAACTGGGGCAAGGCAGGCAGAAACAGATGGAGAGGCATCCGCCCGACCGTCAGAGGTTCAGCGATGAACCCTGTCGATCACCCGCATGGTGGTGGCGAAGGCCGTGCTCCGATCGGCCGTACAGCGCCGAGCACACCTTGGGGCAGGAAAGCCATGGGTGTCAAGACACGCAAGCCTAAGAACAAGTCCAACAAGTACATTGTAAGAAGACGCAATGGGAAATAAGCTGAAAGGAGAAATTGGTAATGTCAAGAAGCATTAAGAAAGGCCCTTTCTGTGATGAACACCTGAT
Organism: Solobacterium sp.; assembly: GCA_017536845.1. The sequence continues at coordinate 5,350 of JAFWCP010000062.1, forward strand.
GAAAAAGGTTGAAGCACTCAATGCGGCAAATAAGAAAGATGTCATCAAGACATGGTCCCGCCGTTCAACGATTTTCCCTAACTTCGTTGAACACACCTTCGCTGTTTACAACGGCAAGGAACATGTACCTGTCTATGTAACTGAAGACATGGTCGGCCATAAGCTCGGTGAGTTTGTTCCCACCAGAAAGTACGGCGGCCACGGCGATAACAAGGATAAGAGAGGCTGATAGGAGGAACCACAAATGGATGTAAAGTCAACAGCGAAGACAGTTCGCCATACACCGCGCAAGGTTCGCCTCGTTCTCGATCTGATCAGAGGCAAGAGTGTTGATGAAGCGCTCGCGATCCTCGAGTTCACACCGAACCACGCAGCTGCAGCTATTCATAAGGTTGTCAAGACAGCCGCTGCCGATGCTACACATAACTTCAACCTTGATGCAGACAAGCTCTATGTCAAGGAATGCTACGCAAACGAAGGAATCACTCTTAAGAGATTCATGCCCCGCGCCAAGGGCAGCGCTTCTCAGATTCTGAAGAGAACAAGCCACATCACAGTTGTGGTTTCCGACGAGAGATAAGGAAGGTACAGATATGGGACAGAAAGTTAGCCCGATCGGCATGAGAGTCGGCGTTATCCGCGACTGGGATTCCAGATGGTATGCAAATAAAGCTGACTTTGGCGTTCTCCTGAATGAAGACGTCAGAATTCGGAGCTTCCTTGAAAAGGAATTAAAGGATGCTTACATTTCCAGAATCGAAATCGAGCGTACCGGCAAGAAGGATGTCAAACTGGTCATCCGCTGCGCCCGTCCGGGTGCAGTCATGGGCAAGGCAGCCGAGGGTGAAGTCGACAGATTAACCCAGCTCAAGAACAAGGTTGCTGAACTCACCGGCAAGAACGTCAAGATCGAAGTTGTCGTTGTCGGCAATCCGGATCTCGATGCAAGACTGGTCGCCCGTAAGATCTGCGAGCAGCTCGAAGCTCGTCAGTCCTTCCGTATGGCACAGAAGAAGGCAATCACCAGCACAATGCGTTCCGGCGCCAAGGGTATCAAGACTCTGGCGAAGGGCCGTCTGGGCGGTGCGGAAATCGCCCGTCAGGAAGGTTACGCAAAGGGCGTTGTTCCTCTTCATACACTGAGAAGCGATATCGATTATGCAATCGAAGAAGCGACTACAACATATGGCAAGATCGGTGTCAAGGTCTGGATCTGCCGCGGTGAAGTTCTCCCCGGACAGATGGTCAAGGAACCGGAAGCACCTGCGAGAAACCCGAGGGACAACCGCGGCGGACGCGGCAGAGGCAATCGCAGAAACGATCGTAACAATGACCGCGGCGAGAAAAGAAACCGTCGTCCGGCCAACAGTGAGGCAAGGGCAGCTGAGGCTCCCAAGTCCGAAGGAGGTAATAACTGATTATGTTAATGCCTAACAGAACCAAGTACAGAAGACCGCACCGTCTGAGCTACGAAGGCAGAGCCAAGGCCGGCCGTACCGTAGCATTCGGCGAATACGGACTTGTCGCAGTCGAAGGCGCATATGTCTCCAGCAACCAGCTCGAGGCAGCGCGTGTCGCGATGACCCGTTATATGAACCGTGGCGGTAAGGTCTGGATCAGAGTATTCCCGCAGCTTGCTAAAACCAAGAAGCCGCTCGAAGTACGTATGGGCTCCGGTAAGGGTGCTCCTGACCACTGGGTTGCCGTTGTTCAGAACGGCAGAATCCTGTTTGAAGTAGCCGGCGTCAGTGAAGAAGTCGCAAGAGAAGCATTGAGACTTGCAGCTCATAAGCTCTGCGTCAAGACCCGCTTTGTTAAGAAGGGCGAGGAGGAGAAGTAATCATGAATGTGAAAGAAGTCAGAGACCTGAGCAGTGAAGAACTCAAGAAGGAAGTCACATCCCTGAAAGAAGAACTTTACAACCTTCGCTTTGCCAAGGCGACAGGAAACATTGAGAATCCTGCTCGTATCAGAGAAGTCAAGAAGACCATTGCACGTATCTACACAGTTCTGACCGAACGTGAGAACGCTGCGAAGTAAGGAGGAGACAACATGGCTGAAAGAAACAGACGTAAGGTCCTGAGAGGAACAGTTGTTTCCGATAAGATGGACAAGACAATCGTCGTGGAAATCAACACCACAAAGAGCCATCCTTTATATGGAAGGCGTGTAAAGTACTCAGTGAAGTTCAAGGCGCATGATGAAAACAACGAAGCCAAGATCGGCGACCTCGTTGAAGTCATGGAGACAAGACCCCTGAGTAAGGATAAGCATTTCCGTCTGGTCAAGATCATTGAGAAGGCAGTAGTGCTCTAAGGTACTGGAGGTAAAGCAAGATGATTCATAATGAAAGCAGATTGAATGTCGCTGACAACACCGGTGCCAAGGAAGTCCTTGTCATTCGTTGCCTGGGCGGCTCAAAGCGCAAGACTGCGACAATCGGTGATATCGTTGTCTGTGCAGTTAAGAAAGCAACACCTAACGGTTCCGTCAAGGAAGGTCAGGTTGTCAAGTGTGTCATCGCCAGAACGGCTTACGGCGTACGCCGTGAAAACGGTTCCTATATCAAGTTTGACGACAACGCAGCTGTCATCATCAAGGAAGACCTGACACCTGTCGGAACTCGTATCTTTGGACCGGTTGCAAGAGAACTCCGTGAAAAGGGATTCATGAAGATTGTCTCCCTGGCTCCGGAAGTACTGTAGGAGGATTCAGGATATGAAAATCAAAACAGGCGATACTGTAAAGGTTATTACAGGCCACTATAAGGGGAACATCGGCGAAGTCATCAAGGCATATCCGAAGAAGAACCAGGTTGTCGTCGAAGGCGTCAACATGATCAAGAAGACTGTCAAGCCCTCTGATCAGAACCCTGAAGGCGGCATCATTGAAAGAGAAGCCCCGATCGATGCTTCCAACGTCATGCTCTATGACAAGAAGGCAAAGACGGCGAGCCGTGTCGGTTACAAGTTCAACGACAAGGGCGAAAAGGTCAGATACTACAAGAAGTCCGGAGAGGTTGTCAAGGAGGCCAATAAGTAATGAATCGTTTATTACAGAAATATGTTGAAACGGTCAAGCCTTCGCTGATGCAGGAATTCAACTATACCAGCACCATGCAGGCACCGAAGGTCGTCAAGATCGTTGTGAACATGGGCGTCGGCGATGCCATCGCAAATCCGAAGTCTCTTGAAGAAGCGGCAGCTGAACTGACGCAGATCACAGGCCAGAAGCCGGTCATCACAAAGGCTAAGAAGTCGATCGCGAACTTCAAGCTCCGTGAAGGCATGAACATCGGCTGCAAGGTCACTCTGCGCGGCGAGAGAATGTATGAATTCCTCGACAAGCTGATCAACATCTCCCTCCCGCGTGTCCGTGACTTCCGTGGCGTCAGCGCAACTGCATTCGACGGCCGCGGCAACTACACACTGGGCGTCAGGGAACAGCTGATCTTCCCGGAAATCAATTTCGACAAGGTCACAAAGGTCCGCGGTATGGACATCGTCATCGTTACATCCGCACAGACCAACCAGGAAGCTTACTCGCTCCTGAAGGGCCTGGGAATGCCGTTTGTTAAGAACTAAGAGGAGAACGAATCATGGCAAAAACATCACAGAAAGTCAGACAGGCACGTCCTGCAAAGTTCTCCACACGCGCTTACACGCGCTGCGAGAGATGCGGACGTCCGCATTCCGTCTTAAGAAAGTACAAAGTCTGCCGTATCTGCTTCAGAGAACTGGCTTATAAGGGCCAGATCCCTGGCGTCAAGAAGGCAAGCTGGTAAGGGAGGTAGCACGAGATGAATATGACAGATCCTATCGCTGATATGCTCACCAGAATCCGTAACGGATACCAGTCCAAGCTGGAAACAGTGGATGTTGTTCCCTACAGCAAGGTGAAGAATGAAATCGCGAAGATCCTCAAGAGCGAGGGTTACATTGATAAAGTCTCTGTACAGGGCGACGGCATTGAAAAGAAGCTCGTCATCACTCTGAAGTACACAGCTGACGGCGAAAAAGTCATCAACGGTATCAAGAGAATCTCCAAACCCGGCCTGCGCGTTTATGCAAAGGGCGACAATGTTCCCAAGGTCCTCAACGGCCTGGGTGTTGCGATCATCTCCACTTCTGAAGGCATGATGACCGACAGAGAAGCACGCAAGAAGCACATCGGCGGTGAAGTCATCGCTTATGTCTGGTAAGAAAGGAAACTGAGAGAATGTCACGTATCGGAAATAAGACGATTACCGTTCCCGCCGGCGTCGAAGTCGAAGTCGCAGCAGGGAATGAGGTGACTGTCAAGGGCCCCAAGGGAACACTCACAAGAAAGTTCTCTGACCTGATGACAATTGAAATGGACAACGGTGTTATCACCGTCAAGCGTCCGAATGATGAAAAGGTTACCAAGCAGCTGCACGGCACAACCCGCGCTGTCTTGGCGAATATGATCAACGGCACAAACGCAGGCTTCACAAAGACCCTGAAGATTGTCGGTATCGGTTACAGAGCTGCTCTGGAAGGC
>JAFWCP010000005.1 GCA_017536845.1 Solobacterium sp.
AGGAAGCAGGCAGCCAGACGTCCCAGGCCGCCGTTGCCGAGGGAAGGCTCCGCTTCTTCGCTTTCCGCATCGGCAAGTGATTTGCCGTTGCGGGCAAACAGATTCTCTACTTCATCATAAATGCCAAGATTGATCAGGTTCTTGCCGAGCTGTTTGCCGACAAGGAATTCAGCGCTGATGTAATATACCTTTTTGTCTCCCTGAATCAGAGGCATGGCTGCTGCTCTTTCTTTGACAAGTTCTGTCAGGGCTTCATACAGTTCAAGACTGCTGGCTTCGGCAACCGGTTTTCCCAGGATGCGCGTAAGCTGTTTCTCAAGTTCCATTAGCTATATCGTCCTTTCTGCCCTGCTTTCCAATGTAACCGTTTTCGTGGCTTTCCCATTTTCTTTCATAAGTTTTCATGGAAAAACAGGCCCGTTTAAGATACACTAAAATAGCGATAAAAGGAAGTGTTTTTATGACGAAAAAAGCAGGAATTTTGATGCCTGTGGCGTCTTTGCCGTCTCGCCACGGGTGTGGAAGCTTCGGAAAAGAAGCTTATGAATTTGTTGATATGATCCATGAAGACGGATTCTCCATCTGGCAGATCCTGCCCCTGAATCCCCGTGGCTACGGCAATTCGCCGTACCAGCCGTATTCTTCCTATGCGCTTGATGAGATCTTCATTGATCTCGATCTGCTGTATGAAAAAGGATATCTTGCCCATAAGCCCGCCGCCTTCAATCGCAATGCGGAGCAGGTGGACTATGATGCGGTCAGAAAATTCAAGGAACCGTATTTAAGAGAAGCCTTCCGGAAATTTGAACCGGACCTGAATTATACAAACTTTGCCTACCAGGACTGGATGAAGAACTACGCCGTCTTCAAGACCCTCAAGCAGGTCAACGGCAACCGCTCCTGGGTGGAATGGCCGGAAGAGATGAAAGACGGCTCGGTGGACATGAAGCCGTACCAGGATGAAATCCTCTACCAGATCTTCCTGCAGTACATCCTCTTCCTGCAGTGGAAGGACCTCAAGCAGTATGCCAATGATCGGGACATCCTGATCATGGGCGACATCCCGTTCTATGTCGGCCTTGACAGCACCGATGTCTTCTTCTCCAGGAAGAACTTCCTGCTGGATGATGACGGCCGGCCGACGTTTATTGCCGGCGTACCGCCCGATTACTTCTCTGCCAACGGCCAGCGCTGGGGCAACCCGATCTACGACTGGGACTATATGGAAAAGGATGGCTTCTCTTTCTGGATCAGCCGCCTTGCCTATACCCAGCGGCTGTTCGACATCATCCGCGTGGACCATTTCCGCGCCTTTGATACCTACTGGAAGATCAAGGCATCCTGCCCGACCGCCGTGGACGGCGAGTGGGTGGAAGCCCCGGGCTACAAACTGTTTGACACGATAAAGGAAAAGCTCCCTGACCTGCAGCTGGTGGCCGAAGACCTTGGCGACCTGAGGGAACAGGTGCATACCCTGCGTGACCACTACGACTTCCGCGGCATGCGTGTCATCCAGTTCTCGTTCAATGCCGACGGCATGGGCGAGGACAGGGAACACCTGCTGGTCTATACCGGCACCCACGACAATGAGTCCATCTCCTCCTGGTACCGCAAGAAACCGGGCAGTGAGAAGCGCAAGATGCGCAAATGCATGAAGAAGATGGGCTATAAGACAGGCAGCTTCACCGGCGATGTCATCGACTACTCGCTGCATTCCAATGCGGACATGGTTATCATCCCGATGGGCGACTGGATCCACAAAGGCACCGAAGCCCGCATTAACATGCCGGGCACAATCGGCTCCCCCAACTGGATGTGGCGCATGACAGACTTTTCCGATTTCCGGAAACGGACAAATGAAATTCGGGACCTGATTGAGAAATCAGGCCGGGGAGGTGGCAGGTGACCTTTCTTCTCAACCTTCTGAAATCCATCCTGTTCGGCATCGTCCAGGGCATTACCGAGTGGCTGCCGGTCAGTTCGACCGCCCACCTGATCCTGCTGGAAAGGTTTCTGCCCCTCAATGTCTTTGAAGACGCTGCCCTCAACCAGGCCTACTTCGACATGTACAAGGTGCTGATCCAGCTTGGCAGCATCATTGCCGTGGCCCTGCTGTATAAGAACCGGCTCAACCCTTTCCAGAAAAACCTTGCCGAAAGGAAAAAAGACAGCATGATCGACCTCTGGAAGAAGATCATCATCGCCTGTATCCCGGCCGGCATCATCGGGGTCGTGCTCAATGACTACATCGATGCGAAGCTCTCTTCGCCGCTGGTCATTGCCGGCGCCCTGATTGTCTACGGCATCGCCTTCATCGTGCTGGAGCAGTACAAACGGCCGGTCACGGTCAAGAGCACAAGGCGCATCGGCTTTAAGGAAGCCATCGGCGTCGGCCTGTTCCAGGTGCTTTCGCTGATACCCGGCACCAGCCGCTGCGGCTCGACCATCCTTGGCGCCAGGCTGCTGGGCTTCAACCGGACAACAGCGGTGGAATTCTCCTTCTTCATGGCCATCCCGGTCATGTTAGGCGCAAGCCTTGTCAAGATCATCAAGCTGAAGGCACCCTTCAGTTTTGCGGCCTTCGTCATTCTTCTGGCCGGCATGGTCACCGCCTTCTTTATCAGCGTGATCGTGATCCGGAAGTTCCTGGCCTACATCAAAAAGCATAACTTCAAGGTGTTCGGCGCCTACCGTATCATCATCGGTGCAGTGGTGCTCGTCCTTACCCTGACGGGGCTGCTTGTGTGAATACGGCAGTCATGTGCAGCAGTCTTTTTCTCGAAGGACTGCTTTCATTCTTTTCCCCCTGCGTCCTGCCGCTTGTCCCCCTGTACCTGAGCTATCTGACCAGAGATGCCAGAAGGGAAGACGGCACGTATGACCGCAGGCGGACGCTGGTGCTGACGGTCAGCTTTGTCCTTGGCATCTGCACGGTGTTCTTTCTGGCGGGATTAAGCAGTTCCGCCCTGCACGTCTTTTTCACAGCCCATACCTACGCCTTTGAACTGGCCGGCGGCATCCTGCTTGTCTTTCTCGGGCTGATGGGCCTGCACGTGGTTGAAGTCCCGCTGCTGAACCGGACATGGATGAAGCAGATGGATGTCAAGGCACCGATGAGCTTTGTCAGGGCCGCCCTGCTGGGCTTCTTATTCTCCTTTGCC
>JAFWCP010000063.1 GCA_017536845.1 Solobacterium sp.
AACACCAGGCCGGAGCCGATCAGCTGGGCACCGTCTTCGGTAAACCCTGCCGCAATACCGCGGTAGAAAATACCGGTATGCATTTTGAAGCGGTCCATATCCGGGAACACAAGTCTCTGCAAGATTCTTTCCATACGCATTCATAATCCTTTCATGCGATAAACGCGCTATCATTATACCCGAAAACTTCTGTCGTGCATCGTCGGTTTCACCGCCCGCCCACGACAGGGCAAGGAGGTCCGGCATGCGTATGCTTTTAAGAACAGTTCTTTTCTCAGGCACCGCCATCACCCTGGCCGCGGAAGCCATCGTCATCTTTTCCCTTCACCGCCGCAGCCCCAATATTCTTGCCCTGCGGAAAAAGCGGAAGCCCGACCCTCGACGCACGGCCTTTGCGGACAGGCATAGAGAAGAAATCGAAGGCTTTCGTTCCCTGCCGAAGGAAAGGGCTGTCATCATTTCCGATGACGGGCTCAAGCTGGTCGGGTACCTGACGGAAAACCGTTCACACCGGTATGCTCTGTGCTTCCATGGCTTTCGGGGGAACCATCATGAAATCGAACGGCTTGCCGTGGCTTCATACTTCCAGGAACAGGGATACCGGGTGCTGCTGGTCGATCAGAGATCCCATGGCGAATCGGAAGGCACATTCATCGGCATGGGCTGGCTGGAAAGGAAGGATGTCCTTGCCTGGATGAACTTCATCCGCCAGCGTGACCCTGAAGCGGCATTTGTCCTCTATGGCGAATCGATGGGCGCCGCCACGGTGCTGGCCGCCATGGGCCTGATTGATGATTCGGTAAAGGCCGTCATTGCCGATTCAGGATATGACAATGTCTATGACGTTCTTTCCTATACGGCAAGGTACAGGTTCCGTCTGCCCCGTATCCCCTTCATGTCCGCTGCTTCCCTTCTGGCAAAGGTGCAGGCCGGCTATTCCTTCAAAGAAGGCGACATCCTTGCCGGTGTGAAGAACAGCCAGGCCCCGCTGCTGTTATTTGCCGGCACCGCCGATGTCATCGTGCCGTATGAAAACACCCTGCGCCTGGCCCAGGCGGCAGGCGTGCGTGGTGAAATGCATATCACCGAAGGGGCCGGCCATGTGCAGTCGGCATTCTTCCGGGACGAGGAATACTTTGCCATCATCACTGCTTTTCTTGCCGGAAAGTAAAAAAGAGCCGGTCGGCTATGACTGACTCTTTTATATTGCTTGATCAATGCAGGTACACGTAGCCGATCAGGCTCTTTGTACCGGTGCCATATACCGATACCCAGCGTTCATTATAACGGCCAAGATAGCCGCCTTCCTTGATGTAAACCGACTGGCCGTCATCCGAGACGTCTGCCACAAAGGCAACGTGGCCGTTGTATACAGCGATGCAGTTCGGTTCAGGAATTCTGCTGACGGTGTAGCCGTCATTGGCGGCGCCGTCATACCAGCTGGAAGCCCAGCCCCATCCGGGCAGGGCAATATCCGTATATTCATAAGCGAGCTGCCAGGCCGTCCAGGTGCAGTTGGAATACCCGTCACTGTAAGGGTTGTAGCCGGGGCCCCTCTTCAAGGCGCTGCTCGTTGACAGTAATACACCGGTAACTTCATCGAAGTGATATGACATGCCGTCAAAGGTCTTCCAGCCTTTGGCCATGGCGCCGGTCTCATAATCATAGAAGAAGGCATTGTCGCCGACATAGTACCAGCCTTTGATCATGCGTCCGTATTCATTGTAACGAACCCATTTGCCGCCGGTTTCAATCACTTCTCCCTGATAGACATAAGGCATCCAGACTTCCTTGTTTTCTGCCTTGGCGCCGTTGCTGTCCGCATCAAGCCAATACCAGGCGTCACTGGAAGGATCATAGATTTCTCTGCCGCGGACCTGGTACATCCCGGCATATTGGTCGAAAGCCAGCACACCTTTGGGATCTTCCCATGTTCCCTGCACATTTCCATTTTCCACCCAGTACTGCTTGCCGTCTATTTCTGTCCAGCCCATTTCTTCCGCTTTGGCGGGAATGGACGGAATGAGCATTTCCATGGCAAGCACTGCGGCTGTCATTTTTCTGATGCAATTCATAAAATCGTTCTCCTTTCGGTGAATCACAATTTCGATTTTATTACGAGTTTTTAAGAATTGCAAATTTTTCATTAAGAATTCCTTAATCTTCACATTTTTTCAGAAGGAAAACACACAAAATTCCCATAATTGAGGCCAAAATGCCGGGAATTCGCCATGGCGTGCTGTATCTGAACACGATTTCATGGCTGCCTTTTTCGACAGGAACCGCCATGAATGCCGTATCAGCCTTCAGAATTTCGGTTTTTACCCCGTCAATGTAACAGGCAAAGCCTTTGGAATACGGTACAGCCGTAAAAAGATAGCCGTCTGTGGGGATGTCCAGGCTGGCGGAAAGGGTGTTGTTTTCCCAGCGGATTTCTGATGCGGGATGGACCAGGTTCTCCGCTTCGCCGATCTGGGCCTTTTTCTCACGGCCATAAATGCAGAACTGATCATAGCGGTAGGTGCCGCCTTCATTGAAACGGACGTGCACTTCTTCCACGGGCTCATCGACATGGCCCAGGTTCATGATGAATTCTTCCTTGCCGCCGTACATATGGTTTTTCGGCATCATGACGCCAAGCGCCTGGTTCATGCCGTTGATGCCGAACGCCGTTTCGGTGTCCTCGGTTTTCACAAACAGCGAGAAATCCGTAACAGCGGGATTGATGGGAACCATGTTCCTGAAATAGACATACAGGTCGCCATCCTCATACGGCTCGTCGAGTTCCAATGTGAAGATGCCGTCCATGATCCGGTTGTCTTCATCGCAGTACCCCATTGTGGAAGGCAGGGCATGCCAGCCCAGTTCTCTGTAACCGTCCATAACCGGGGTCAGCGTGGATGCTTCATCTTCCAGCACCACGGCCTGGCTGAGGACCAGTTCCCTTTCCACCGGTGTATACTGCAGGTAGTCTTCACGGTTTACAACATCGGTGAACAGCGTGAAATAACTGTCATTGTAATCCGATTCATACAGCGCGTAAACATCCTTTTCCACCTCTTCATATGCGGAGGACAGTTTTTTTCCATAGCCGTAAGGCGGCCGTTCCGTGGAGTCGTCAGGCTGGATGTAATACTTCGTGCCAAGCAGGTGTTCCAGGCTGCCGCGGCGGTTGAGGCCGTTGTAGCCGTAGTTCCAGGGATACAGGTTGAGGCCCAGTTCGTTGTGGAAGCGGTCAATGTCGTTGTTGTAATAGCTGTTGTAGAAGTCATAGCCGCTGATGTCAAGCACGCCGGTAGAATTCCGTTTGATCATCGTATTGTTGGAATCAAAACGTACACCGTCCGTTTCAAGGCCTTCCAGAAGGTCGAAGCCGCCGGCGGTGCCGATCTGCGGCCAGGCCTTGCCGGCATCGATGAACATCAGCAGTTCGCCATAGGAGGAATAGCCGAAGAAGTGCATGGCCATGGATGCGCAGGACACTGCCAGCATCAGGAACATGCCGGCCGTATACAGTTTCAAAGGCAGCTTCTCGCCAAGGACCACAAGGCCGGCCGTCCCGGCCATTGCCGCAAAGATCAGAAGGGCGCTCTTGTTGAAAAACACGATGGTAAGCTTCACTTCCGCTAAGACAAAGGCGGCCAGCAGCAGGCATACCAGCACCTTCTGGACCATGTTCAGGCTTCTTGCCTTTTCAAATAACAGCACAACCAGCCAGCTGTACATGAAATCCTGGGCAAAGATCCAGCGGTGGGTCGGATAATTCATCGCGTTGAACAGCGAACATACCGGCACCAGGAAGACGGAAACCGTCAATAACACTGTCATTGCCGCCTCACCGGGGTATTCTTTCGCCTTGACGGCCAATACGGCAAGGAAGACGAACACGACGGCCGAGCTTCCCATGATCGTATCGGACTGGGTCGTATTGGTGAACAGCAGGCCATGGAACAGCCGCTCCATGTAGGGCTTATCGAAGAATAACGATAATTCATTGCTGACGGAAAGGCGGTCGGTGAACATCAGGTTCATTACGCACGGCAGCACCAGGCCGATGCCGATCAGCCCGCCGGCCAGGGAGGCAAAGAAGAACTTCGCGACCAACGGCAGCAGCTTCCGGCCCTTCCGGTCAGCCAGATAGCGGATGATGCAGAAGCCGAAGATCAGGATGCTGGCGATAAAGGCAAAGTAGTAGGAATTCAGCACTGTCAAGGCATATACCACTGTATAGAACAGGACGCTTTCACCTTTGAAGATCTTCTCGCAGCCGATCATCAGCAACG
>JAFWCP010000006.1 GCA_017536845.1 Solobacterium sp.
GCCGATTACCAGGTCAACCGTTTTGAAACCGCCCTGGATCCCTTCAGCGACCCGTACGGCAATTCCTACCAGCTCATCATCGGCATGACGGCCTTTGCCTCAGGCGGCTGGTTCGGCCTTGGCCTGGGCAATTCGATCCGCAAATACACACGCTTTCCGGCAGCCAATACCGACTATATCCTGGCCGTGCTGGTAGAGGAGCTTGGCTTTGTCGGCTTCTGCGTGCTGATGCTGCTGTACGGCATCCTGATCTGCCGTCTGCTTTACTTCGCGGCAAAAATCAAAAACGAAAAGGCACGGATCATCCTTGTCGGTACGGCGATGTATGTGCTTGTGCATATCTTCTTCAATATCGGCGGCGTCACCGGCCTGCTGCCGCTGACCGGCATCCCGCTGCTGATGGTATCGGCCGGCGGCTCTTCGATCATGGCGTTCATGTGCGCCATCGGCCTGTCCCAGGCAATGATCTCCGCCTGGCGGCGAGGAGAGATCGAATGAGGATCGTATCCGGCATCTATGGCTCCCGCAGGATCCAGGCGCCCAAAGGCGAGGAGACCAGGCCCACGCTTGACCAGGTCCGCGAGGCGGTGTTTTCATCCCTGGGCGGCAGGTTTGAGGGCGGCGTCTTTCTTGACCTGTATGCCGGCAGCGGTGCCAACGGCCTGGAGGCACTCAGCCGGGGCTTTGAGAAAGCTGTCTTTGTGGATGTCTCCGGGGCGGCGGTGAAGGTCATCAAGGACAACATCAGCCTGCTTGGCTGCAAAGAGCAGGCAAGAGTGCTGAAGATGAAGGACATGAAGGCCCTGGAACTGTTCCGGGAAGAAGGGCTGGTCTTTGACCTTGTCTATCTGGATCCTCCTTATAAAAAACAGCACAATGATGAGGTGCTGGCTGCCTTATCGGAATACGGCCTGCTGGCGGAAAAAGGCAGGGTGGTGATCGAATCCCTGAAGGAAGACCGCTTTGAGGCCGTCTATGGCGACCTGAAGCCGGTCCGCCATGCTTCCTACGGCATCAGCGGCATCACCTACTACAGCCGCTGAAAAGTCGGCGCGAATCAGAAGACTTCACATTCCATACCGTTTCTGATGTTTCAGAACGGTTTTTTTGATTTTTTAGCACTTGATGCTTGACAGTGCTAAAATCTTGAGTATCATATTAGCAGGCACAAAAACAGAGTGCTAAAGGAGGTGACTGGAAGATGCTGACGCCGAGACGAATTGAAATCTTCAAGGCGATTGTCGATGAGTTTATCAAGACAGCAGAGCCGGTCGGCTCCAAAACCCTGCAGAAGAAGTACAGCCTGCCGTATTCAAGCGCAACGATCCGCAATGACATGCAGGTGCTTGAGGAGATGGGCTATCTGGAAAAGACGCACACATCGAGCGGCCGTGTACCGAGTACCCAGGGTTATAAATTCTACTGTGAGAATCTGCTGAATGATTCTCACCTGGACAAACGGATGGAGGTGGCGATCTCAAAGGCTTTCGATCTGACATCGCTCAATGTTGAGGAAGCCGTACAGGCCAGCTGCCGGATCCTGTCGGAAATGACGAATATGACGGCCGGGGCAATCGGCCCCGATGCTTCCACGCAGACGCTCGAGCATATCAAGATCTTTCCGATCGATCAAAGGAATGCCGTATGCGTCTTCATCACAAATACCGGCCATACGGAAACCAAGAACTTCCGTTTTGAAGATGATGTGCCGATCAGCGACATCGAGTCATGCACGGACATCATGAACGCCCGTCTGAAGGGTGTTCCGATTGCCGGGCTGCCGCAGGCCCTGGAAAACATCCGCGGCGAGCTCAGCCAGGTGGTCAAGAAGCACGAAATTCTGTTTACCGCCTTTGTCAAGGCATTCATCCGGTTTGCCTCAGAGAACGTCTACTTCTCCGGCAAGGACAAGATGCTTTACCACCCGGAATTTGAAGACATTTCCAAACTGAAGAAGCTGATGTCGATGTTCGACAATTCGATGGTCTGGAAGGAGCTTGGAACCGGGAAGGGGACAACGGCAGTGACAACCCGCCGCGGCGCCCAGCTGACCTGGGTGGATGATGTGGCGGTGGTCCGGTCGAAATTTGAAATCGGCGACGGGGAAACCGGTGAGCTGATGGTGGTCGGGCCGACCAGGATGGACTACGAAATGGTAGTCAACGTTCTCGGCTATGCCGCGAACATGATAGAAAAGATTTATAAGGGCGGAGGTAATGATGAGCAGTGAAGAAATGAAAAAGGAAACGGAAACAGCCGAAGCAAAGGAATCTGAAGCGGTTCAGGAAGAA
>JAFWCP010000064.1 GCA_017536845.1 Solobacterium sp.
TAGTACTGCCAGCACCAGCCGGTATTCCCGAAATGAAACATGAACCCGGCCGCAGTGACAATCTCATTGCCGTATGTATCTCGATAGCCTTTCAGGACCTCGATACAGTCAGCAATGCTTTTCTTTTCCTCTTCCTTCTTTGTCTTGTAGGAGGACAGATGGGCAATGGAGGCATCGACATTGATTTCCGTGACATAGATATCCGCGTATTGGCCAAAGCATTCCAGCAGGTTCAGATAATATGCCCTGTCATCAGGCCGGAACCCTTTGATGGCAGAAAGCTGTTTCTGCAGTTTCATCAGGCAATCCAGATCCTGTTCATTCCCTCTTCTGGTAAGCATTAACATCTTTTCCGCTTTCCTGATCAGTGTCCTTCGATGGGAAGAGAACTTTCTGAATACGCCGGTCATATCATCCAGGTCAACGATCAGGGTAAAGCGGTTTGTCCAGCTGCCGTCATATGCATAGCCATAGCCTTTATGTACATAACCGATGGTTTTCAGTGTTTCCGTGACATCGGAATGGTCTTCACCTCCGATGATGACATTCCCTTTCAGATCCTTTTCCATCCGCAGGATATTCGGATCAATCCTGAGAAACACAGCCTTCCTGTATATTGCATATTCCTTCAGCAGCGTATATGCTTCTTCCACAAGGTCCAGAGAATCCAGGCACATTCCCTTGGGAACATACAGGTAAGGAAACAGGCCGTGCTTTTCCAGAATCAGGGCGGTTCCTTTTAATGAATTGCCGTCAAACAGTCCCATCATCCGGTAAGACATTCCGTTTGTCTTTTTCTGCATTTCTCCCCACATGGATGTCTTCATGTAATGACAGAATGCGTTTCCTGCGACATACTGGTCAAAGGTTTTCCGGTCAGACATCTCTTTTAAATACATACATCTCTCCTTCCGCGTGCTTTCCGTCAGTGGCGTTAAGCTGTTCATACTTTTATGACGCAGAAAGCTGTTCATCAGTTACATATGTATTTATTAAGATTGGCTATAACAAAAAAAGGATTGACATGACCTGTCAATCCTTCTGTCTTCCGGAAATCAGTTATGCACGAAGGCCGGTGTATCTGCCGGTGCATCGAGCAGAGGCTTCAGTTCATCATCTACCTTGAGCAGGGTGATGGAGAAGCCTTCCATATCCAGTGACGTCATGTAGTTGCCGACGAGGGTCTTGTAGATCCTGATGCCCTTGCCTTCCAGGACTTCATGGACATGCTTGTTGGCAACGAACAGTTCCATTAACGGTGTTCCGCCCATGCCGTTGACCATGACGGCAACCTCATCCCCTTCGTGATAGATATCCTCAGCCAGGATCTTATCGAGCAGGGTATCGGAAATCTCGTTGACTGTGGAAATCTTTTCGCGTCTGACACCCGGTTCACCATGGATGCCGATACCGATTTCGATTTCATCTTCTGCCAGGTCAAAGCTTGGTTTGCCGGCTGCCGGAACCGTGCAGGCATCTACTGCCATACCCATGGAACGGACATTCGCAATGACCTTTTCCGCAATGCGTTTGACATCTGCCAGGCTGCCGCCTGCCTCGGCGCAGGCACCTGCCAGCTTGTGCACAAAGATCGTGCCGGCGATGCCTCTGCGGCCGGTGGTCCAGGTCGAGTTCTGAACGGCAACGTCATCCGCGACAATGACCTGATCCACTTCAATGCCTTCATCCCTTGCCATATCAGCGGCCATTTCAAAGTTCATGACGTCGCCGGTGTAGTTCTTGATGACAAGCAGGACGCCCTTGCCGCCGTTGGCTGCCAGGATGGCCTCATAAATCTGGTCTGGTGTCGGTGATGTAAAGATTGCGCCGGCTACTGCCGCATCCAGCATGCCTTTGCCGACAAAGCCGCCGTGGGCGGGCTCATGGCCGCTGCCACCGCCGGATACAAGAGCGACTTTTCCTTCTGAGCCGCCAGCCCGTACGAGCACTTCCAGACCCGGCAGACGTTTGACATACTGCGGGTAAGCGAGCGTCATGCCGTCAAGCATTTCGTCGACAATGTTGTCGATTTCGTTAATGAGTTTCTTCATGGTCTCCTCCTTTAATACATTATGTGTTCATGAGAAACAGTATTTCAGCCGGGATTCCGGCCAGATTCCTACAGTTTATGGAACTCCCTTGTCTTTTCGGTTTCGGTTAAGACATGTTCAAAAGGGTTTCCGATGGAAGCTTCCACAGCTGCGACAATGGCGCCTTCAACAATCGGAGCATCCGCGATCTGTACCTTAATTTCCCCATCCAGCATGTCAATGGCAGTTTCGGCGGAGATGATGCCGCTGCCAAGGTCAGCCAGGACAATGACGCCGTCACCTTGATCCGCTTCCTGGATGGCTTCCATGATTCTGACGGCATCCGTGCCGATGGAGCCGTCTTCCATGCCGCCGGCCGCAATCAGCTGGTCATAATTCTGCGCCATCTGCAGGGCGAGTTCCTTGATGCCTTCTGCGATTTTTGCGCTGTGGGATACGATGACAATGCCGACCATGGTCTTATGCCTTCAGGAAATCACGGATGGTTTCCAATGTGAGGGTTGCTGAAGTGGCACCGGGATCCTGGTGGCCGAGGCTTCTTTCACCCAGATAGCTGGCACGTCCTTTGGTCGCGATGATGGTCTTGGTGTATTCGACGCCTTTTTCCGCTTCTTCGCAGGCAGCGTCAAGCGCTTCCACAATACCGGCACCGGCGCCGATTTTTTCCATGTATGTATCATAGGCGGGCATCAGGGCATCCAGCATGGTCTTTTCACCACGTACGGCCTTGCCGCGTTTCTGAATGCCGGCGATGGCGGCCGCAAACATTCTGCCGAAATCTTCCGGCGTCAGTTCCGTCTTGCCGGCTGCCGCCTTTCCTGCTTCCATGTAGGCTGTGCCATACAGCGGACCGGATGCACCGCCGACGGTGGACAGCAGGGTCATGCCTGTCTTTTTGAGTGCCGCGCCGATGTCGGCTTCCTCGGCGGGAAGTTTTTCCGCGACAGCGTGGAAGCCGCGGGCCATATTGACGCCATGGTCGGCGTCACCGATCTCACGGTCGAGTTCAGTCAGGAAGTCTTTGTTTTCGGCAATGGTTTCGCCGATCTTCGTAATGCAGTCATAAATTCTGCTGGACATGATTTCTCCTCCTTATACGGATTGCGGGGACATCAGGTGAGATATTTGATAGCACAAAAAACACTTCCGTAGGAAATGTGCGGACCGGTTGATTATGATACCGTCAGCGGTATGGATAAGAAGCATATCATCCATGGTTTCCATAAATACCTGACTTATGATGTTTGCCGCAAAGCCTTTCTTGATCTGAATTCATTCTACACCCAAACCCTTATGCGGACAAGTTGCAGATACCGGCAGGGAAGCAGAACCTGTGTCTCGTATATCAATCATTTCACTCCTTGATCATCAGGATAGAAAGCATAACACAGCCCGCCAGGAAAAACGGGTAGTAAAGAAAGGGAATGATGGCCATGGAAGGGATGCCGCATAAGCCGGACGCAATCAGCAGCTGCGCCCCATAGGGAATGATGCCCTGGACAATGCAGGAAGATGTATCCAGCAAGGAAGCGGTTCTGGCCGGGGAGATGTCATATTCCATGGCAATTTCCTTTGCGATGGGTGCGGCAATGACAATGGCAACGGTATTATTGGCAGAAGCGACATCCATCAGAGCGGTTAACAGGCAGATGCCGGCCATGCCGCCTCTTTTGTCGGAGGTATGGTTCCGGATCAGCTGCAGGATGGCTTCAAAGCCGCCGCCGGCTTTCATCAAAGCGCTGATGGAGGCAACAAGGATGGTGACGATGATGGTTTCATACATGCCGGCTGTTCCATCACCCATGGCGGCAAAGGCTGCCGCAAACGTCAGTGTACCTGCCCATAAGCCGGCGGTTAAGAAAAGCAGAATGCCGATGCCGAGGACAAGAAATACATTCATGCCGGTGAATGCCAGCAGCAGTACAATCAGATAAGGAAGGGCCAGGCGAATGTCATAGCTGAGGGCTGCCTGGTAGGCACCTGGGTGATGAAGGGTGTAGATTGTCAGGACAGCAATTGTCAAAAGGGCTGCCGGCAGGGCAATCCGGATGTTGGTACGCAGCTTATCATGCATCTTTGCCCCTTGTGTTCTTGTTGCGGCAATGGTGGTATCGGAAATCAGGGACAGGTTGTCGCCGAACATGGCACCGCCGACAACTGTCCCGACCAGAAACGGCAGGGAAAATGAGGTGCTCTGCACCATCTCCACGGCAATCGGCACGAGCACGGTAATGGTGCCGACACTGGTGCCCATGGCCATTGAAATCAGGCAGGCAATGATGAACAGGCCCGGTACGGCAAAATGGGCCGGAATGATTTCCAGCATCAGCGCTGAGGCAGACGCGGCGCCGCCGGCTGTTGAGGCAATGCCGCTGAAGGCTCCGGCCATTAAGAATATCCACAGCATGATGACGATGTTGTCATCGCCGATGCCTCTGGCGCATAAACGGATTTTATCATCGAAGGACAGTGTGCGGTTCTGGGCAAAGGCGGTGATTAAAGCCAGGCCGAAGGCGACAACAACCGACATGACATAAAAGCCCATCTGTCCTTCGGATGGGTTGATGTATTCGAAATAGATGCCGCTGCCCAGATACAGAATCAAAAATACCGCAATCGGCAGCAGGGCCATTGGGTTTGCTTTGTTTTTCATAAATCCTCCCCCTTGGAACATACAAAGTATACAGCCGGAAGGGAAAAAGAGGAATCTGTTAAGCGCATGCGAGACCTGTCCTTTTGCGTATGGGCATACAAAAACCCGGCATTGCCGGGAGTCAGTCTACACGGATCATCTGATAGCCGATGCCGATATGGGTGCGGATCAGGTCTTCCTGGCCGCTGGCTTTGAGCTTCTTGCGCAGGGAAGTCATATATACCCGCAGTGAGACGATGCTCATGGAGGCGTCACCGCCCCAGATGCGGTCGATGATGTAAGTGTGGGTTAGCACCTTGCCGACATTGCGGGCAAGCAGGCATAGCAGTTTGTATTCAATGCCGGTCAGGTGGAGTTCGGAGCCGGCGAGAAAGACAAGGTTGGACGCGTATTCAATCCGCAGGCTGCTATTGAGGAAGACGGGGCTTTCCTGCTTGGCGGAAAGGTAGTGCATTCTTCGCTGGGCGGCGCGGATCCTTGCCGTCATTTCATCCACCGAGAACGGCTTGGTCAGATAATCGTCAGCACCGGCATCGAGAGCTTCAATCTTGTCGCTGTTTTCGCTGCGGGCGCTGATGATGATAATCACGGCTGAAGACCAGCTGCGGATGCTGCGGATGACGTCGATGCCGTCCATATCCGGTAAGCCAAGATCCAGCAGGATCAGATCAGGGTTCTGGGAGGAACAAAGGGCCAGGGCCTGTTTTCCGTTTGCGGCAGTGAGGCAGGTATACTGGTGGATCTTCAGTGTGGCGGTGATCAGGTTCATGATGGACCGGTCATCCTCAACAATCAGAATACGGATATCATTCATACGCTTCTGCCTCCTTTGCTGCCAGAGAGAACCGGAATACCGATCCCTGCGGGCTGTTGTCATACACTTCGATGGATGAGCCATGGGCTTTCATGATCATGGCGCATACATTCAGGCCGATGCCCATGGAACGGGCGCTGTCGGATGCTGTTTTCGTACCGGTATAAAACAGATCGAATACATTTTTCTTCTCTTCATCGGGAATGCCGGGCCCTTCATCAGATACCGATACATAGACCCGGCCGTCTTTCTTTTCCGCCTTGATCTCTATGGGAGAATCCTGAGGGGTATATTTGAACGCATTGCTTAACAGGTTGATCAGGACCTGGCAGATCAGGCGGGAATCCATTTCCGCAAAAAGCGGTGCATCAGGCAATGTGACGTGAATACGGCTGTTGTGCTCGCCGATATGGCGCAGGCTTTCTTCGATGACATCTTCAATGCTTTCAAACGAGAGGTGGATATGGGGATCGGTTTCCAGCCTGGTGACGGAGAGGATGTTCTCCATCTGGTCGATCAGCCATAAGGAATCTTCCCGGATGTCGTCATAGATCTTCTGTTTTTCTTCTGAAGTGAACAGAGAACTGTTTTCAGCCAGGTTGGACGCATTGCCGTATATGGATGTCAGGGGTGTGCGCAGGTCATGGGATACGGACCGTAACAATGCAGCCCGCATATGTTCTTTCTCTGCCGCGATCTCTGCCTGCTGCCGTTCTCTGAGCATTTTCCGGTTGTCCAGAGCCATTGTAAACTCATGCACGATGGAATGGAAGACAGTTGCTTCGAATTCTGACAAAGGGCCTTCAGACATGTCGACACCGATGACGCCATAGCATTCGTGGTCCGAATGCACGCTGAGATACTGGCAGCGGCAGGAGGAAAACTGCGGTGTCAGGGCACCGGAGAAACGGCGGTTGTCCATTGTCCACTGCACTGCTTCCTGCTCCTGTTCTGTCAGCTGGATGGAATCGGTGCCGAAACAGAACGGTTCTTCCTCTTCCTGCAGGAACAGTACGGTGCGGTTGAGCAGGCTGCTTAACTGGGTGCCGGTCACGCGGATGATATCATCACTGCTCTGGGCCTGTTCCAGCTGTTTGGAGGTATCCAGCAATACCTTGGCTTGGTAGGCATTTTCAGCGGATTTGCGGGCAATGGTTTTGACGCTTGCCGCAAGGGAGCCGGTGATTAATGCTGCTAATACGGTGACAAAGTAGGTCATCATGTATTCCGGGTCATACACCAGCAGGGTAAAACGGGGATCGATGAACAGGAAGTTGAACAATAAGATATACAGGATGGCCGCGAAAATGCCATAGAAGGTGTGGGATGTCCAGAGCGAGGCAATCAGCACGGCCAGGATGTAGATGGTGATGATGTTGGCATTTGAGAATCGTGAGCGGTCGATGAACAGACACAGGACAGTGGCGGCAGCCATGAAGAATAACACAAGGCCAGTATCCTTGAAGTTCAGATGGAAGCGGGTGCTGCGCCTTTTGAACAGGGAGACGTCGGCGGACAGGGAGTCGGGGATGACGTGGATATCGACATTGGGCAGGGTATCGGTCAGAACTTCGGAGAGCGGCTTGGTCGTCTGGATGAATACCGGTGTGCCGCTGCGGCCGATGAAAAGGTCCGTTGTGCCCAGGCGTCTTGCATATTCGGCGATGCTTAAGGCAATGTCACTGCTTTCCAGACTCTGGATTTCAAAGCCGGCCTGTCTGGCAGCTTCGAGGTTTTCCCGCAGCTGGGGACGATCTTTGACATCTTCTGTCAGTCTGCCGATGTATAACGCAACGCCGGTGCTGCCGGGAATCTGCAGGCAGCGGGAAGCGGCGTGCACCAGTCTTCTTCCTGAAGGGGAAGCAGACAGGCACAGCAGAATAACGGGTGTCTGTTTTGTTTCATGTGCCATAAGCACCTCCTGTCATGCCATGTGACCGGGTCGGCAGTCCGGTGGGGAAGAGGCGGCTTCCTTCAGTTTTATGAACTGTTTTCTGATGGGTTTCAGACGGAGGGAAATCTCCTTGCGGATATCAGGGCGTTTCCCGGGAAGCTTTTTCTTCTTCGGATAAATCATATCAAGAAGAAGCTTTTGAATAAAGAAGGTAAAGACAGTCAGGTAAATGGAGATTGTAATCAGAAGGATCGTGAACATGGTGTGCCTCCTAGAGATAGAAGATTCTCTGTACGTATTCATACTTGCCTAAGACAAGCATTGTCTGTCCTTCTTCCAGAAGGGTGTCATTGGTGATATTCATATTCATGCGGCCGTTTCGTACGCCGAGGATGTTCAGGCTGTATTTCCGTCTGACATCCAGCTCGCCGACTTTCTTGCCGCTCCATTTCGGCGGGACGCTGACTTCGAAGATTGAATAACCGTCGGAGAGTTCAATGTAGTTGGAAATGTTGTCGGAACTGTAGCGTATTGCGGTCCAGCTGCCTAACTGCCGTTCCGGATAGACAACTGCTTCCGCCCCGTTGCGCAGCAGGAATTTTTCCTGGGACCCGTTGGTGGCTCTTGCGATGATGTGCTTTGCGCCTAATTCATCAAGCAGGAAGACAGTTTCCAGGGAAGCCAGGAAGTCGTCGCCGATGGCAACGATGCACAGGTCGAAGTCGCTGACGCCGATGGATTCCATGAATTCCTGGTCGGTACTGTCGCCGATGCGGGCGTCATCGACCAGGGAAAGTATTTTATTCAGCCTGTCTTCTTCCTTGTCAACTGCCAGGATCTGGTGGCCGAGTTCGTGAAGTTTGCGGATGGTATAGCGGCCGAATCGTCCGGCCCCGATGACAAATACATTTTTCATAAAGGTTTCTCCTAACCAATGGTGATTTTTTCGCTTAAGCAGCGACTGCTGATGCGGGCCGGCGCTGCAATCAGGCCATAGGCAAGGGTCAGACCGCCTACGCGCCCGAAGAACATGAAAGACGTTAACATGAGCCTGGACCATCCCGAAAGATAGGGAGTGATGCCGGTTGTCAGGCCGACCGTCCCAAGGGCGGATGCACATTCGAACATGCCGGCGGCCAGAGGAATCTGTTCGCCCATGCAGAGGATGAAGGTCCCCAGAAGCAGCAGGGCAAGGTAGACAGCTGCCAGGGTCATGGCATGCTGGATGTCATCCCGTTCAATCCTTCGGTTGAAGCAGTTCACGTCCTTTTCCCGTTTCAGGCAGGAAGATGTTCCGGCCGCAATGGCAAAGAAGGTTGTGACCTTCATGCCGCCGGCGGTGGAGCCGGGGGCTCCGCCGATGATCATCAGGACAATTGTCAATAACAGCCCGCTCTCACTCATGGAACCATAATCGGCTGTATTGAAGCCGGCTGTGCGGGGGGTCACCGCCTGGAACAGTGACTGCAGGACACGTTGCTGAAGGGGGAAGTCGTGATACTCAAAGAACAGGAAGATCAGAAACGGGATTCCGATCAGCACCAGGTTGGTGAACAGGATGATCTTTGTCTGCAGCCGTAAGGGCCTGAAGCGGAAGGGATGTTTCAGAAGGTCCTGCCAGGTAAGGAAACCGATGCCGCCGATGATGATGAGCAGGCAGATGATCAGGTTCACGGCTGTGTTGTCCGCGTATCCGGTCAGGGAACAGAAGGGTGTTTCCGTGCCCATCAGGTCAAAGCCGGCATTGCAGAAGGCGGAAATGGAATGGAATACGGCATAGCAGATGCCTTTCAGTATGCCGAAGTCTTTGATGAATATCGGGGCCAGGGCAATGGCGCCGATGCCTTCCACGATGGCGGTGCCGGCCAGGAAGAAACAGGTGAAGCGGATGATACCGGCAGTCTGGGGGGCACTGATGGCATCCTGCATTGTCAGTCTTCCCAGCAGGCCGATGCGCCTTCCGGTGATGACCAGGGTGAAGATGATGGCGGTGATCACGCCGATGCCGCCGATCTGGATTAATATCAGGATGACGATTTTCCCGAACAGTGACCAGTAGGTGGCTGTGTTGTATACGACCAGGCCGGTCACGCAGGCGGCGGAGGTGGAGGTAAACAGGGCATCGCCGAACGGTGTAGCATGATGGGATGCGGAGGAGATGGGCAGACACAGCAGGATGGCGCCGATCAGGATGAGAAGGAAAAAGCCCAGGATGATGGTCCGGAAGGAATTCAGATGTTTTCGTAATTTGCCTGCAATCTTTGCCATAGTGATTTCTCCTGGTTACAGTTTATGAGAAGCGGCATTAAATCGGCGTTAAAATACGGAAGCTGAAATAAAAATGACATTAAGACGCATCAGGAGAATCCTGGCACAGAGGAAATGACATGTTGACATCAGAAATGCTTCATTCAGATAGGAAGTGATCCAAATGTATGGTAGAATATAGCAAAAGAAAGAAGAGGACATAATATTATGAGTTTTCCGAAGAATTTTTTATGGGGCGGCGCGGTAGCTGCCAACCAGCTGGAAGGTGCCTGGCTGGAAGACGGCAAACAGCCCAATGTGACGGATATCATGGTCGGTATCGGCTCGAAGGATCCCGGCATCAAGTGGAACGAAGAAACGGGCAAGTGGGAAATGGCCCTGAATCCGGATAAGGTGTATCTGAGCCATGACGGCATTGACTTCTATCATAGATATAAGGAAGACCTGGCATTAATGGCGGGAATGGGATTCAACTGCTTCCGTACTTCCATTGCCTGGGGCAGAATCTTCCCCAACGGGGATGAGGAAGAACCCAATGAAAAGGGCCTTGCCTTCTATGATGCCCTGTTTGATGAGATGATCAAGGACGGCATGACACCCTGCATTACCCTGTCGCATTATGAAACACCGCTGCATCTGTTAACGGAATACGGCGGCTGGTCAAATCCGGTTATGATTGATTTCTGGAAGCGGTATGTGACAACGGTGTTCAATCGTTATAAGGGCAAGGTAA
This sequence comes from Solobacterium sp., assembly GCA_017536845.1. The sequence continues at coordinate 10,414 of JAFWCP010000064.1, forward strand.
AGTACTGGCTGACCTTCAATGAGGTCAATGCCATGCTGAGGAATCCGTTTGTAGCGGCAGGTATCCTGAACATTGAAGATCCCAAGGATAAGAATGATCCCATCGGTTCCATTACCCAGAAGCAGATCTGGCAGGGCTACTACAACATCCTTGTTGCCAATGTCTGGACAGTCAAGCTCTGTCACGAGCTGGATCCGGAATCACAGATCGGCAACATGATGACAGCTTCCGGCACGGCAACATATCCCGATAACTGCAATCCGGACAATGTATTAGGTGCTCTGAATACTCAGCGGATGGCTGTCTTCTACATGTCAGACCCGATGATGCTTGGTGAAATCCCGGGCTATGTGCACAGAATCTGGAACGAAAACCCTGATCTGAAACCGGTCATGGATGAGGAAGGCCTGCAGTTAATCCGTGAGAATGTCATGGACTTTATTTCCTACAGCTATTATCGTTCCGCCGTCTATTCTGTAGATGCGAATATGATTTCCAATACCGGCGGCATTAAGGGCAAGGAGAATCCGTTCCTGAAGGAATGCAGCCCGAAGCCGTGGAGCTGGCCGGTAGATCCGAAGGGTTTACGTTATACGATGAATGTGCTCAATGACAGATATCACAAGCCGCAGTTTATCGTTGAAAACGGCATCGGCCTGGATGAAAACCTGGATGAAAACGGAAAGATTGATGACCCGTTCAGAGTCAGGTATCTGGAAGCACACCTGCGTCAGGTTCATGAAGCGATTCTTGACGGTGTGCCCTGCATCGGTTATCTGTGGTGGGGCCCGATCGACGTTGTCTCTGCCGGTACGGGTGAGATGAAGAAGCGTTATGGCTTTGTCTATGTAGACCGTTTCAACGACGGCCATGGCACATTGGAGAGAGTGAAGAAGAACTCTTACGAGAGATATAAGGAAATCATCGCATCCAACGGGGAAGTGCTGCTGTAAAGAATTTTCATCCTGAAAGGAGAGTCTGAAGCTCTCCTTTTTGTATGCAAATGGGTTTGAAACAGATTCATTTCACGATATAATAACACCATGAAGAAAAAACTGCTCAGAGTCTGTGTGATTGATGACGAAAGAAAATATGCCGATCTGATTGCCAAGGCTGTAAGGAAAATCCTGACGGAGCAGTCAGTACCTCTTGAGGTTTCCGGGTTTACGTCATTTGCGGATGTTGATGGGACATATGATATCTATCTTCTCGATATCCGCATGCCGGGGCTGAGCGGGTTTGAAATCTCAGAAAAACTGCGTGCTTCCGCAAAGGCTGTCATTGCTTTTGTGACCGCGGATCTTTCGCTTGTCTATCAGGCGTTCTCATACAGCCCGTATGGGTTTGTTCGTAAGGATTGTCTTGAAGAAGATCTTAAAAACCTGTTCAGCAGATATCTGAAAGAATGCCGGAAACAGATTCGATTTCGCTTTCAGTATGAACAAGTCTGTCTTCCTGTAGATCAGGTGATCCTGATCGAAGTGAGGATGAATCAGATGACTTTGTATACGCAAAGGAAAACGTATACTTTCCGCAGTTCAATGAAACGGTTTGTGGAAGATAATCAACTGGGTCAGCAGGCTGGTTACTATCAGCTGAATCAATCACAGATTGTCAACCTGAACCATGTACAGGAAATCCTGAAAGGAAGTGTAAAGATGGACAACGGCATGCAGGTATACCCGTCCGGGAAATATAAGGATGCATATTATCAATTACAGGAGGCGTATTATGACACTTGATTTGCTGTTCAATCTTATTGAGTCGTTTCTGTACGGCATGATCTCCATGCGGATTCTGGAAGGAGGGATTGCCGCACATTACAGAAGAGGAATTTTGCTTTCGCTTGCGATTTTAACGGAAATTACAATCCTGAATATGTATCTTCCTTATGAAGGTCTGTTTGCTGTAATCTTGATACTGACAATTTACTTGTTTCTTGTCTTGGAAGCGCCATTATACAGGATCAACATTCTGAATTACGCAATCTGTTTCAACACTGTTGCCAGCATCGGCATCGAGCTTGCAGTATTGATCTTAAAGCGGTCTGCGGGATTGTCAGTTGAACAGATAGCGGATTCAGATCATATGCTACTCACTTTCTTTCTTTCAAGAGTGATCATAGCGCTGGTACTGTGGCTCGTTGCCGGGTATACCGGCAGACATCTGTATGATGCGGGGAAAACCGGAATGGCGTTTACCATTGCCTTTACTGCCATGTATTTTATAACAATACACTTCGAAGGACTGATTCTTTCCGAATCACCTGAAGCCGAGCTGCTTACAGTGATCAACCTGGTCATTCTGGTGTTTGTTCTTTTTGTCTATTTTGTCTTTCTGCATTTCAGCCGTACGGTCCAGATCGAAAAAGAAAATGCATTGATTGACAGCAATATCAAGTATTATCAGCAGAATATGGAGCAGTTCCGTAAAAGGGAAGAAGAATTAAGAACCATACGTCATGATATGAAAGGCAGTCTTGTTCTGATACAGGCGGAAATTGATAATGGCAGACCGGAAGAGGCTTCCTCTTATATTCATGAGAAACTCGGTGAAATCAATCAGGCTGTCCTGCCTGTGCGCAGCGGCAATCTGCTGGTGGATACGGTATTGTCCAATTTTCTGACCAAGGCGGAAGAGAAAGGGATTCATCCGCTGATCATTGTCACAGTTGGTACGCTTTCACCGTCACAGGACAGGGATCTTGCATTGATTCTTACAAATCTGACTGACAACATCATTGAAAATACGGACCGGGAAAAGAAGGAAGCAAGGCTGGAACTCACAAGATCAGAAAACCAGATCTGCATACGTATGTCCAACACCACGGATAATAAAGAAATCCGCTCACGGAAAGCGGATCATGAGAATCATGGTATCGGACTGAAAAGCGTGCAGCGTATCGTGGAGCAGTACCATGGCACTTCAGATATCTATCTGCAGGATGGGGTCTGTTATCAGGAGTATGTGCTGTTTATCTGAGCGCATCAATACGCGCCTGGCGAAGCTGGTCTTTCCGCCGGCGGGAATAGGGCAGTTTTTCGATTCTGGTTCCGCAGTTCAGATAGACAAAGTTATCGTCAAGCTTTATAATCCGGTGGATGTTAATAATATGGGTTCTGGAAATCTGCAGGAAGTACTGCTTCGGCAGAAGATCATGAAGCTCGGCAAGAGAGTTATAGGACAGGGAGACCTGTCTTTCTTTTGTGACAAGGATACAGGTACGGTAGGAGTAATAGATATAGTATATGGAATCTACAGGGAAACCTGATCTCTTTCCTTCCACCTGCAGCGTTACTCTGGCAGTATATCTGTCAAGCTTTTTAAGCGCTGCGGATAAATTCTTTTTCAGGTCATTTTTGAGTATAAAACCGATGGATTTGTTGTTAAAAGCACTGTATACCAGTTCGCTGTGAGAAGTCACGTAAAAGACCCTGTTGTCATAGGAAGCCGGCAGTGTTTCCGAGAGCCTGATGCCGTTCTCCTTGCCGATTTCAATATCCAGAAACAGACCGTCATATGTGCTGGTCTCCAGAGCTTTTCGAAGGGCATCCGGATGTGAGAAATACTCACACGTATGTTGATGATCGGGATCTGCTTCATTGAGTGTCTGTCTGAAAACCTGCAGGCTTTCTTTTTCGTCATCCAGATATGCAAGTTTCATGAGATCACCTCCGTTATCAACATTCTAAGGCATTGATTGAACATGATACAACGTGAATCAACTGAATGGTTATTTTTATGAACGAATGCAGGACATGTCACAGAAACAGATTGGATGATCACGCATTCCGCGACATACAGGAAGCGGATCTTGTATGATCTGTATATGAAGTGGAAAAGAAATCTTGAACTGGCAGCAGAAGAACTGAATATCAATATGGAATGTGTATGGTTCGGGCTGAAAACGGAAGGACTGTTTCTGACAGAGAGTGTGGTTTATCTCTTTTTGTTCGCATGGTTTGGATATCTGTTGAATGGATTAGTCTTTCTGGCAGGATTTTCCTTCCTGCGGGTATACTGCGGCGGATATCATTGTTCCTCTCGATTATCCTGCTTCCTGTCCGGCTTGTGTATTTGTCTTTGCATCTGTGTTCTGGATCAATATATTCCCCTTCATATTCTGCAGGTGCTGATGATCGTAAGCATTGTTTATCTGTGTGTTGTATGTCCGGCAGAAAATGACAGATACAGACTGACAGAAGCAGACAGAATTGTGTTCCGAAAGACAGCTCAGTTGAGAGTGGTGGTTCTGACAGGATTATGTGTGATCTCATCAATAAGGGTTCCGGCAGCCTATGCGTTGATATGGACAGCAGGACTCTGCTTTCTCCAAGGAAAGAAAGGAGGTGAAGAGAATGACAGTAAGTAAGCTGATTGTGCTGTTTGCATACAGGATTTCATACCTTGCCGCAAACAGACCGTCGTTCAAGCTGACATATCAGGAACAACTGCCTGATGCCGTAAAGAAGCTGAAAGAGATAAGGATAAATCCCACTCAGTCAGAAAAATGAACGTTCAGTCGAAATGCGTTGCAGCAGCGGTGAAACCTGAATAGACTGAAGGTGCAAGGCAGAACAGAGATTCAGCTATGGCTATATCCGAGATAAGCATACTCCATACATCCTGCGCAGGATGCTCTGCCTGTATAAAAGAAAAAGCCTGCGAATTCAAATGGCCAATGAACAATCGCAGTGCTCACCAAACATCGAAAGGGTACCACAGTAAAGGTTCTTTCGGGATGCGGGTACATCCGGAAATGTCCCGGAAATATCCGCAGGAATTCTCATGATCATTAAATTAAGGAGGGCTAAAATGAAAAATAATGGATTTTAGAGAGTGAAGCATGCGACAGCAGTAAGTATGATGAGTGCAGTACTGTTTGCCAATGGATTGACTGCTGTCAGCGCAATCGATGGTCCGTCAGATACGCCCAGGTATCCGGGCTGGACAGATCCCACTGAGGAGGATGAAGCCTTAAGAGAAGAATATCTGAGACAGGATCAGGCAGTTCAGGCA
>JAFWCP010000065.1 GCA_017536845.1 Solobacterium sp.
CATCGTCATGACCGGCAATGTGAGCAGTTCTGTCGATGACCCGGATGCGGATGTCTACGCCAGCGTCCTGCAGGACCTTTCCGGCAAGACCGCCTGCCCGCATGACATCGTCATCCGGTCCAACATGATCGCCGACAACCGCTCCAGCGGCATCTATAATGATGGTTCCTACTATATTTATATTGTCGGCAACCGGATCCTCTCCAATGAGAAAGAGGGCATATGCATGGACTTCGGCACCATCGGCACCTTCATCAGCGAAAATGAAATCGCCGCCAACGGGTTCCGGGCCGACCAGACGGATGAAGACCTCAGGACGGACTTCGTGGACGGGCTGGGCCGGCTGCCGGACGGCAGCTCGCCGGCCAAGCTGCCCGGTGTCTCGCTGGACAATGCGATGTGGAACATCATCGCTTCCAACTCCGTGCATGACAATGCCGGCTCGGGCGTCAAATCAATGCGCACGGCAATCGGCAACATCATCGTCAACAACCTGATTACCGACAACAATGCCGGCGCTTCCGAGGACTTCCATTTCTTCGGCATTGAACTGGGAGCGGCCAACGACGGCAGCGAGGAGCAGCAGCGGATGTCCGTGGCCATGGACTTTGTGGCCAATTATGAGAACATCATCGTCCGCAACCTGATTTACGGCGGGCATTATTCCGGCATCTACATCGCCCCGGACTGCTTCATCAATGACATGTTTGAAAACTCCATCATCGGCTGCAGCCAGTATTCCATTGAATGCTTCTCAACGCTGCACAATGCATCGGTAAACAACTATTCGCGGGTGCCGTCGCTCGGTATTCAGCTGGCCGACCCGCTGTATGTACTGCCCGTAGCCGGCAGTCGTTAAGGAAAGGAAAACGAGAAAATGAAACAGTATGATTATCTGATCGTCGGCGCCGGCCTGTTCGGTTCGGTGTTCGCAAGAGAAGCGGCCGACAAAGGCAAAAAGGTGCTGGTGATTGACCGACGGGACCATGTCGCCGGCAATGTCTACACCGAAAAGGTAGAAGGCATCTATGTCCACAAATACGGTGCCCACATCTTCCATACCAACAACCGCCAGGTCTGGGAATATGTCAGCCGCTTTGCGGAATTCAACCGCTTCACCAACTCACCGGTAGCCAACTACAAGGGGGAACTGTACTCCCTGCCGTTCAACATGTACACCTTCAACCGGATGTGGGGTGTCGTCACCCCGCAGGAAGCGGCTGACAAGATCAATGAACAGAAGGCAGCTGCCGGCATCACGGAGCCGAAGAACCTGGAAGAGCAGGCCATCTCCCTGATCGGCACCGATATCTATGAAAAGCTCGTCAAGGGCTATACGGAAAAGCAGTGGGGCAGAGACTGCAAGGACCTACCGGCCTTCATCATCCGCCGTCTGCCGGTCCGGCTGACCTTCGACAACAACTACTTCAACGCCCTGTTCCAGGGCATCCCGGTCGGCGGCTATACGAAGATGGTTGAAAACATGCTGGCAGGGATTGAAGTGAGGACTTCCTGTGATTACTTCGAACATAAGGAAGAACTGGACGCCCTGGCGGAAAAGATCGTCTATACCGGACCGATTGACGCCTATTTCCACTATGAACTGGGCAATCTGGAATACCGTTCCGTCCGCTTTGAAAACGAACTGCTCGACATTCCCAACTTCCAGGGCAACGCGGCGGTCAACTACACGGACAGGGAAACCCCGTGGACCCGCATCATCGAGCACAAGTGGTTTGAATTCGGCAAGGACGAAAACGGCAATGACCTGCCCAAAACCGTCATCTCCAGGGAATACTCGTCCGAATGGAAACCCGGTGATGAACCGTACTATCCGGTCAACGACGCGAAAAACGGCGCTCTCTATGCGGCCTATGCGGAAAAGGCAAAGCAGGAAGGCAACGTTATTTTCGGCGGCCGTCTGGCAGAGTACAAATACTACGATATGGATGCGGTCATCGCTTCAGCCCTGGCTGTAAGCGAAAGAGAACTTGCATGAGGACAAGAGCGGATTGAAAGAAATCCGCTTTTTTTTCATGAAAAAAACCTTAAGAAGAAGGCAGAGTGCATACTTTTCATTCCGTTTGCGCTATAATATGCACGTTTTTGATAAAGGAGGAAACAGATGGCAAGACGAAGCAGAAAAAGAAAAAAGAAGCTCAGC
>JAFWCP010000066.1 GCA_017536845.1 Solobacterium sp.
CGCGCTTTGCCCGGTGAGGAACCTTTCGGTGATGGGCCAGACGGCGGAAGGCTGTACCTCAGCAGATATTCTATCATAAGGTTCTTATTATTGCTTTGTATCCTGCTTCTGGCCATAGTAGGCGTTGGGCCCGTGCTTGCGCATATAGTGCTTGTCAAGCACATAGCCTTCCAAAGCCGCAGCGGGATTTAAGGCCAGGGTATGCAGGGCCATCTGAGCAACCGTCTCCATGACAACCGCGTGGTAGACGGCCTGGGCCGGGGAATTTCCCCAGGCAAAAGGCCCGTGGCCTTTGACGACAACGCCCGGCACCGCCAGCGGATCGATTTTGTCCTTTTCGAAGGCCTCAATGATCACCTTGCCGGTATTGGCTTCATAGGCTTCCTCGACCTCTTCCCTGGTCAAAGCCCTGGTGCAGGGAATTGGCCCGTAGAAATAATCGGCATGGGTTGTGCCCAATGCCGGAATCGGCAGGCCGGCCTGGGCAAAGGCAACCGCGTGCACCGAATGGGTATGCACGACGCCCTTGATGGCCGGATACTGCCGGTAGAGGGCAAGGTGCGTATCGGTATCGGAAGAAGGCTTCCACTTTCCTTCCATCGTTTTTCCGGTTTCAATGTCGACGACAACCATATCATCCGCCGTCATGCCGTCATAATCAACGCCCGAAGGCTTGATGACCATATATTTCCCATCCTCGCTGATGCCGGAAACATTGCCCCATGTATAGATGACAATGCCCTTTTCCACCAGTTCCAGATTTGCCCTGCAGACGTCTTCCTTCAGCTTCTCAAGCATGTACTGCCTCCTTGATTTTCTCTTTTAAGAATACATTTGCCTTTCTGATGACCGTTTCCGCGTCAGCGCCTTTCTGATGCCAGAATTCACCGGTGAACATGGTCACGCCCTGCTCGAGCGCTTCCCTGATGCAGCGGACATATTCGGTATGGCCGTCAGTACCGAAATCCATATCCCGGTAGATGCCGGGCTTTGTTTCCTTCAGGTGGACGGCAAAGGTATGCCTTCTGCCTTTTTTCATATCTTCCACCACATCATGGCCGTATAAGACGGCCGCATTTTTCAGGTTGCCGATGTCAGGATAGACACCCAGCCAGGGTGAGCCGACCTCGTCTACCACCTTCATGGCTTTTTCCACCGTATCCATAAACGGCGTTTCCATGGTTTCAAACGCCAGCAGGACGCCATGGGCTGCGGCAAAGGCACAGGCCCTGCGCAGGTTTTCCATGAAGTATTCCCTGGTCAGGTCTGAGCCCTTTTCGTAATAGACATCATACCCGGCCAGCTGGATGATGCTGATGCCGGCTTTTTCGGAAAACAGCACCGCCTTTTCGAGAATTTCCATCGAACGCTTCCGGATGGCAGGATCCATGGAACCCATCGGGTACTTCCGCTGGCCGGAGAGGCACATCGTCCGGATCGGCACACCGTACTGACGGCTGAGATGGCCGATGCGGATGATTTCCTCATCGGGAAGATCCAGCCTGGCCAGACGTTCATCGGTTTCATCAATGGAGATTTCAAACCGGTCAAAGCCGCAGTCTGCAGTGATCTGAAACATCTTTTCAAAGCCAAGGCCGGCCGGAATCGCCTTTTCATACAATGCAAGTGAACAGTCCATCTTAGTCTCCGATCTCATACAGGGCAATTTCATTGCTTTCCCGGTTGGCTGCCAGAAGCAGGTTCTTCCCGTCCTTTCGCAGGAACAGGCAGTTGGCTGCTCCCGCCCCCTGATCAATCAGCTCTGTCCTATAGCCATCCGCGAAGGAAATCATGACCAGTTCCTTCTTCCCTTCCCGATTGCCGACAAAGGCCACAGTCTTCCCGCCGACTTCACCGGCGTAGATGGCATGGATGAAGGGCATCTTCTCTTCCCTTTCCCAGACCTTTTCAAAGCCGTCTGCCGCCTTATGGTAAATGCTTACCGTATCGCCATGGAACGGGGAAAGGACAAGCAGTTCCCTTTCGCCGTCTCCGTCAAAGTCCAGATACAGCACATCGCTGGCCGGGGTATCCAGCAGCTTTGTGCTGACCGGCCGGTTTTCCGCACTGATTTCCACCTGGTACACGCCGTTTTCGGTGCCGACCACGGCAAAGGTGCTGCCGTCTGCCTTTTCATGCACGGCAAAGCCATGGTTCTTGTACAGGCCGCTTTCCAGCGCCGTCATCGGCAGCTGGTGCTCCTGCGAATATGCGGTCACATCATCCAGTTCGCCGATCCAGATCCTGCCCGGGCACGTCCAGTCATTTTTAAAGGCGTGGGCCGATTTCAGGGTACAGGCAACCAGATACCGTTTTTCGCTGTTCTGAATGATGCCGAAACGGTGGACAAACGGCAGGTCGCACAGCACATGGCAGTCCCAGCCGTCCTTTTCCCTTGTATAATACACAATCTTTGCCGAAGCCGAATCGTTGGGCGAATAGAATTTCTGCGTTGCCAGCAGGGCACCGGAAACCGGATCCTGCAGCAGGGTCATAACCCCGCCCGGCCCCGTCCATAACGTATCGCAGAAATTCCCGTCCAGGTCATATGCATAACAGGGATCCTGCTTTTCCGCCGCCACGATCAGATGCCCTGCGCCGTCATATTCATAGATTCCGCAGGCATAGCACTTGTTCAATGTGCCGATTGCCTTCTTTGTCACTTTCATTTTCTCAACTCCTTGTCCGCTCATACAGAGCTTTCATTTCCTGCTGCTTGACCACGTAGGCCGCATGCCTTGCAGCATCCGGTTCAAACACTTCCATTTCCTGACAGCCGATGGTTTCCGCCGCCTGCGCCACCGAGGCAAACAGCCCCAGCCCGCACAAGGCAACGCTCAATGCCCCTCTTGCGGTTGCTTCGGAATCCTTGACGACATACACCCTGCGCCCATAGACATCCGCCTGCAGCTGGTCCC
>JAFWCP010000067.1 GCA_017536845.1 Solobacterium sp.
AAAAAAAACAACACCACCCACAATAAAAACTATCACTACAACAACAACTAACAAAAAATAAACAACAACAAAGCATGCGACGGCAGAAACCTCAAGGTCATCATTGAAACATGCCTGCTGAGCGAGGAGGAAAAGGACCGGGCCTGCAAGGATGCGGAAGCGGCAGGAGCTGATTTCGTCAAGACAAGCACCGGCTTCTCCAAGGCCGGGGCAACCCCGGAGGATGTCCGTCTGATGCGGGCAAGCGTCAGTGAAAATGTCAAGGTCAAGGCAGCCGGCGGCGTCCGCAGCAAGGCTGACATGGATGCCATGATCGAAGCAGATGCAGAAAGAATCGGCACCAGCAGCGGCATCACCCTGATGTAATCAGCATTTATGCAGAACAGAAACCCGGCTGTCAGTTCAGCCGGGTTTCTGCTGAGGAAGGACTGCAGAAAATCGTGCAAAACTGATGAATTTGCAAGTTTACAAACACATGCCGCGATGATATAATTCTAGACGTTGCACAGAAGGGAGGGGTGAAAGTGCCAAGAGTAGAAGTTAAAGAGAATGAAACTCTCGATGATGCGCTGCGCAGATTCAAGAGGGCGGTATCGAATGCCGGAACCCTTGCCCAGGCGCGCAAGAAGGAGTTCTATCTCAAGCCCGGAGTCAGAAGAAGACTCAAGAGCGAAGAAGCGCGCAAGAAGAGAAGGAAAGGCCGCTAAGAAGGAGTGTCATGCACTTCTTTTTCTTTCGCTTTCGCGGTAGAATATACATGAATTATCAAAAGGAGAAACACCATTGAGCACTGTAAAAAACATTTCCTATGATGACATGCTGGATGAAGAAGCTGCCAATCTGACGGGTCCGGGAGACTGCAACCTCCTGGCGCTTTCGGAGAGCCTCGGCGTTCCTGTATCATTCCGGGATCATTCTTTTCTTGTGCAGACGGTGGATGAGGATCTTTTCGCCTGCGCGAAAAATGCCCTGGATGCCCTCTACGGCCTGGCGCAGCAGCAGCGGGAGATCACTTCGGGTGATGTTGTCTATGCCGTCCGCAAGGCCCTGCGTCATGAACCGGTTTCCTTTTCATCATTTGCCTCAAGGATCATCGGCCGCACGGCTTCCGGAAAAACCGTCCGTCCCAAGACACAGGGCCAGCTGGAATTTGCCGGAGCCATGGAACAGAAGACCATCGTCTTTGCCATCGGGCCGGCCGGCACCGGGAAAACCTATCTTGCCGTCGTCCATGCTGTCTCATTGCTGAAAAAAGGGGAGATCAAGCGCATCGTTCTGACCCGGCCTGCCGTTGAAGCAGGGGAAAACCTTGGCTTCCTGCCGGGCGACCTGAAGGAAAAGGTCGACCCGTACCTGACGCCGCTGTACGATGCCTTATATGACTGCCTGGGCAGGGAACAGACGGAAAAGCTGATGGAGAGAGGCGTCATCGAAGTGGCGCCGCTGGCCTATATGCGCGGCAGAACGCTGAATGAAGCATGCGTCATCCTGGATGAAGCTCAGAATACAACGCCTTCGCAGATGAAGATGTTCCTGACCCGTCTGGGCTTCGGCTCACGGATGGTCATCACCGGTGATATCACCCAGATCGACCTGGATTACCGCACGGTCAGCGGCCTGATCCAGGCGTCCGGACTGCTGAAGGATATCAGTGAAATCGCCATCTGCCGGCTGACGGCCGAAGATGTCGTCCGTCACCCGCTTGTACAGAAAATCATCGAGAAATATGAAGCCCTCAGAAAGGAATAGAGTATGGAAATCACTTTGATCAACAGAACCAATACGGACATCACCTGTTTTGAAACGTATTTTGACCGGATTGCGGCCAGCGCCGAAAAGACGCTGAACCTGCCTTCGACCTATACCATCAGCGTCAGTTTTGTCCGCAGCCGTGCCATTCACGCCATCAACCGCGATTACCGCGGCATTGACAAGGCCACCGATGTCATTTCCTTTGCCATCCGTGATGAGATGGAAGAACTGGATGAGGATCTTGACGAGCTTGACCAGGACCTGGGGGATATCTTTATTAATATCAACTACGCTGCCCGGCAGGCAAAGGAATACGGCCATTCCTATGAGCGGGAAATCTGCTTCCTGTTTACCCATGGCCTGCTGCACTGCCTGGGCTATGACCATATGAATGAAGAAGACGAGAAGGTGATGTTTGCCCTGCAGGATCAGATTCTCGATCCGATTCTGCCCCGGGTATGAAGAAATTCGCAGATGCCTTTCACGGCCTGCGTGACGGCTGGAACGACCGCGGCGTCAGGACGCAGATCCTGATGGTGCTTCCCGCCTGCACAGCCGGCTTCATCCTGCGGTTCAGCTTTGAAGAATGGCTTGCCGTACTGCTCTGCTTCGGGCTGGTCATCAGCCTGGAAATGATCAATACATGCATTGAGAGGGTCTGTGACCTGATCACAGAAGAATACGATGAAAGAATCAGGCTGATCAAGGACCTTGCGGCAGGCGCTGTCCTGACGGCATCGCTGATCAGTTTCCTGATTGCGCTGATGATATTTATCAGGAGGTTTGTATGAACAGAGAAGAACTGATTGCCCGCGCTTTTGAGGCGATGAAAAATGCCTATGCGCCATATTCCAACTACCACGTCGGCGCCGCCCTGCTCACAAAGGATGGCCAGGTATGGCTGGGTGCCAACATTGAAAACAGTTCCTTCGGGGCAACCAACTGCGCGGAAAGAAGCGCTGTGTTTGCCGCTTATTCCAACGGCGTCCGCCGGGATGACATTGCCGCTCTGGCGATTGTCTCCGATGGCGACCGGATTGCTGCACCATGCGGGATCTGCCGGCAGGTGCTTTCCGAACTGATGCCGATGGACGCGCCGGTCTGGCTGTCCAACGGCAGGGATCATTGCGATACCACGATCAGAGAACTGCTGCCGATGGCCTTCGGCATGGAGGATGTCATTCGATGAGAAGCGGATTTGTCGCCCTGGCCGGCAGGCCAAACGCCGGCAAAAGCACCCTGATCAACAGCCTGGTCAAGGAAAAAGTGGCTATTGTTTCTGACAAGCCGCAGACAACCAGGTCGGAAATCCGCGGCATTCTGACCACGGACGAAGGACAGATTGTCTTCACCGATACGCCCGGCATCCATAAACCAAAGTACCGGCTGGGAGCCCGTATGAACCAGGAAGCAGGCGACGTCATGATGGGCGTTGACCTGATCTACCTTGTCGTTGACGGCACCGTGCCTTTCTCCAGCGGGGATGAGTATGTCCTGCAGATGGTGAAAAACACCGGCCTGCCCGTATTCCTGATCCTGAACAAGTGCGACCGGATGGAAAAGGAAGGCATCATGGCCAACCTGCAGTCCTGGCAGAAGCGCTTTGACTTTGCCGAATACTTTCCCCTGTCTGCTCTGAAGCAAAGACGCTATGAGGACCTGATAAAGACAACCCTGAAATACCTGCCGGAAGGAGATCTCCTTTATCCTGCGGATATGATTTCCGACGGGGCGGAAAACTTCCGCATTGCCGAAATCATCCGTGAGAAGGTTCTGCTGTGCACCGAGCAGGAAGTGCCGCATGCCACAGGCGTCATCGTCGAAAACAAGGAATTCAACAAAGGCGCAGCCCATATCCAGGCGATGATCGTCGTCGAAAAGGATGGCCAGAAAAGCATCATCATCGGGAAACAGGGTTCCATGATCCGACGCATCGGCACCCTGGCCCGCAAGGACATCGAGAAGCTGCTGGGAAGAAGCGTTTATCTGGAACTGTTTGTCAGGGTAGAGGATGAGTGGCGCATGAAGGATGCCCGTATTTCCGAACTTGGCTACGGCGGCGCTTTCCGCGAATCATGAATGATACCGCGCAGGTGCTGATCCTGAAGCAGACCGACTACCGGGAAGCGGATGTCATCATCAATGCCCTTTCAAAAGAATACGGGAAGATTTCCTTTATCGCCCGCGGTGCCCGCCGTCCTTCCAGCAAAAACGCGGCGGCCCTATTGCCGGCGACGGAAGCACTGATCCAGTTTGACTACAGCGAAAACCGCTCCATCTTCAGCCTGAAGACAGCCCGCACGCTGTCCCTGTTCCGCCATGTACACGAAAGCCTTGAAGTCATGGCGGCTGCCAACGTGGTCTGCGAAGCGGCTGATGTCCTGATACAGGAGGGTGATGCAGCCTGCTATGACAGGCTCAGGGAAGCACTCAACCGTCTGCAGGAAGGGCAGGACCACGCCACCGTAACAGTGTTATTCGTACTGTGGCTGATGCAGAATTTCGGCATTGCGCCGCATGTGGACGGCTGCCTGCAGTGCGGAAAGCCCAAAGCTGCATACCTTTCGGTCAAAGAAGGTGGGTTTCTCTGTTCGGCCTGTACGGATCAGATGACGCCGCTTGCGGATCTGTCCCGTTTCCGGCTTCTGGTCAAAGGAAATATGCTGCATGCCGACCAGGTGCTTGCTGCTGTGAAAGCACAGAAAAGCGACCTGGAAGCTGTCAGTGAGATCATCAGGATTCATACCGGTATGGAAATCCGGTCTTTTTCCTTCTATCTGAGGCTTTTTTGACATTGAAATATACGCGAAAGAGTGCTATACTCTTTAAGATATCTATATAGTTATAAGATGGGAGGGTTATCGTCATGGATAAGACATTTGATTTAATTGTTTCACACGCCAAGAACACCGGCTTCGTATTTCAGGGTTCCGAGATTTACGGCGGCCTTTCGAATACATGGGATTTCGGTCCGCTCGGCGTTCTGCTGAAGGACAACATCAAACGCGCCTGGCAGAAAAAATTCATTCAGGAAGATCCCAACAATGTTGAGATTCAGGCAGCCATTCTGATGAATCCGAAGGTCTGGGAAGCTTCCGGCCATCTCAAAGGATTCTCTGACCCGTTAATGGACTGCCGTCACTGCAAGACAAGGCACAGGGCCGACCAGCTGATTGAAAACTGGTCCGGCGGCAAGGTCACCTGCGAAGGCTGGTCCAACCAGCAGATGGAAGAATTCATCGAAGAAAACAAGATTCCCTGCCCGGACTGCGGCAGTCATGATTTCACCGGCATCCGCCAGTTCAACCTGATGTTCAAGACCTTCCAGGGAACGCTGGAAGATGCCAAGAACACGATTTATCTCAGGCCGGAAACAGCTCAGGGCATGTTCGTGGATTTCAAGAACGTTGCCCGTGCCTACCGGAAAAAGCTTCCGTTCGGCATCGGCCAGATCGGCAAGAGCTTCCGCAACGAGATCACTCCCGGCAACTTCATCTTCCGTACCAGAGAGTTTGAGCAGATGGAAATGGAATTCTTCTGCAAGCCCGGCACTGACGATGACTGGTTCCCTTACTGGCGCAATTTCTGCATGGACTGGATCCTGAGCCTGGGCGGCAAGGCGGAAAACCTCCGCTTCCGCGACCATGAAAAGGAAGAACTCAGCTTCTACTCCAAGGCAACGACGGATATTGAGTATAAATTCCCCTGGGGCTGGGGCGAACTGTGGGGCATTGCCGACCGCACCGACTATGACCTCTCCCAGCATCAGCTTACAAGCGGCAAGGATCTGACATATCTGGATCCTGTGACAAATGAGAAGTTCATCCCGTACGTGGTAGAACCGGCTGTCGGCGTTGAAAGACTGTTCTTCATGTTCTTCACCGATGCCTATGATGAAGAAACGCTGGCAAGCGGTGATACCAGAGTCGTCATGCGCTTCAGCCCGATCCTGGCACCGCTCAAGGCGGCCGTGCTTCCGTTAAGAAAGAAGTATGCGGAAAAGGCTGAGGAAATCCGCAGGGATCTGTCCTATGACTTCGCCGTCACCTATGACGAAACCGGTTCCATCGGCAAGCGCTACCGCCGTCAGGACGAGATCGGCACACCGTACTGCATCACCATCGACGAACAGACGATGGAAGACGGCACCGTGACGATCCGCTACCGTGATGACATGTCGCAGGAACGTATGACCGTTGATGAGGTCAGAAGCAGAATCCTGAAGGAAATCCGTTTCTGAGAATCAGAACAAGAAGGTTTGAATGGCAAGAATCAGCGAACAGGAAATCACTGAAATCAGGCAGCGGGCTGATATCGTCGATATCATCAGCCGCTATGTTCCCGTGGAGCACAAGGGCAGGCAGTATAAGGCGGTTTGCCCGTTTCACAACGACCATCGGCCTTCAATGACTATCAACAAGGAAAAGCAGTTCTACAAGTGCTTTGTCTGCGGTGAGGGCGGAAGTGTCTTCACCTTCGTGAAGAATTACGAGAAGATTTCCTTTACCGAAGCGGTTGTCAAGGTTGCCGACCTGATCGGCTACACGCTGAGCGAAAGGCCGGCCTCCTATTCCTACCAGGAGGATCCGGAAAAGAAGCGTCTCTATGACGCCCTTGCGGATATGGTGCAGTTTACGATGTACCAGATGGATCTTCCCGCGGCAGCCGCGAAAAAAAAGTATCTTGAAGACCGCGGCCTGGATCAGGAAGTCAGGAAACACTTCGGCATCGGCTATAACCCGCCTGTCGACGCTGTCTACCGTTTCCTGCACGCCAAAGGCCACAGCGACCGTACGCTCAACGAAGCCAACATCGTCAGTTTCACCGACAGCGGCGTGATTGATGTGTTCCGGGACAGGATCACCTTTCCCATCCACGACAGCTTCGGCCATGTCATCGGCTTCAGCGCCCGTACGATCAACCCTGATGTGCCGTCAAAGTACATCAACACGACCGAAACGCCTGTC
>JAFWCP010000007.1 GCA_017536845.1 Solobacterium sp.
CCGTGGATCTTGATCTTGTCACCGATATGGAGACGGTCCTTTTCAGCGAGGATATAGCCATTGTTGACATTCTTTACATAGGAATAAACAAGTTTTGACACCCGGCCGATTTCTTCTCCGTCGATGTATACCGGTTCGCCCGGTCCGCCATACTGCTTGGAACGAATGAAGAAGTCTTCATTTTCATCAATAACCTCAAAACCAAGCATTTCTCTCTTGGGACCTTCTTCTTTTACCTTCAGCAATGCTGCCTTGCCAATGAAGTCCTTGTCCCAGTTAATGTTCTTTTCCAGTCCGACTTCAAAAGGATTGGTATGACTAAGGTCTCTCATGTAGTAGAACCCTGCTTCGGTTGGAAGTGTCCAGGCGAATACCTGGAATTCAGTAACTTCCTTGCCGCCGGCATCCTTGACAGCCTTGTCAATTATTTCCTGAACGGCATCGGCATCATCAGTGTTGCAGTAGATCTCATAACCGAGTTTTTCACCTGTGAAGCCGCCGCGGTTAACAATTATTTCCATGCCGTTGATCTCATCGGTTCGGTTCTGGAAGAACTTCAGATCATCAACACCGTTGGTCAGGATCTGATTCATTACTTCCTTGGACTTTGGCCCCTGAACGGCGAACATGTGCCAGTCATCTGTAATTTCATAGGTGTCTACATCATATCCTTCTGAATGATAATAGAACCAGTCATCACATTTGGTACCGTAAAGGGTTGAAACCCAGTATTTGTCTTCTTCCAGTCTCATGACGACGACGTCATCAATGATTTCACCTTCTTCATTCAGCATGGTGGTATATCTGTCCCTGCCTACTGCCAGAGTGGCGATGTTGTTGGGATAGACATAATCGAGGAATTTACAGGCATCTTCACCAGTAACTTCCATTAACTGATGAGTAAAGAGATAGTAGCCGACACATTCTCTGACGGCCATGTGTTCGGAACGCTTCCATTCATCATGTGCAAATATATTCTTATTCATGTCTGCTTCTCCTTACATAAACTTATCGATCTTCTTAGCGATCTTGATGCGCAGCTTGCCATTTGGAGAATCTTCTTCCCAGACAGACCACTGAGCATTGACCAGTGTTTTGACCATGCCCTGCCACATGTACAGATGAGCTTCACACAGCGACTGTGTTCCGCCGATTCCCAGATCGCCTCTGTTGATCACATAGATGACTTCGTCTTTGTTGAAGGCTTCAACGGTATAACCGCATACCAGAGACTGCAGCAGCATCTCAATGACACCGCCTAACAGACGCCCGTCTTCACCGATGGAGTTTGGAACACCCAACCATTCACGGCAGGCCTTGATGGCATATCTTTCACCGAACATGGCCTTACCGGCAGCTTCCAGAACGCACTTCTTGATCCACTCAGCGTTTTCAGCTGTTGTATATCCCAGTCTTACGGCGTTGTCGATGGCCGGAAGCAGATACAGGGAGGCAGCTGTTGAAAGATTGACCATCTGGTTGGAAGAATCGGTTTCATGCTCTGGTTCCGTTGACGAAATGGTAATCGCATTCTTCTCTGAACATCATGGGTTCTTCAACACAGTCTTCCTCCTGGGAGATCTTTTTATACTCATCGGAAACAGCAGGTCCGAAGGACTGCCACAGTTCATGGGCCGGAGCAGGGTATTTTTCTCTGGATTCGGCAATGATGCGGCAATGTCTGTCGCCGCAGCCTTTGGCTTCGACCATCAGGTAATCCAGCTTATGGCCTTTTCTGTGGCGGCTTTCAGTAGCGTCGGCCTGTCCCTGCAGAGACATGGTCGTAGCACGGCACAGTTCGGAACAGCAGATATCCCAGTCACAGACATCCAGTTCCTTTTCACATCTGTAGGTTCCGAAATCCTGGCATCTGCCGCACATCAGCAGGGCATCATCACCTTTGTCCCCGATTAGAGCTCCGGGGTAGGAACCGCACATGAACGGATGGATACCGAAACCGTCATCTCCCGGATAATCAATTCCGGTCTGATACAGTCTCTGATAGGCTTCCTTGCACATTTCAGAAGCTCTGGTTTCGTAATCAGGAATGATGATCCTGTATGCCTGAGCGACGGCTGCACTTAAAACAGCTTCAAAACGGGAGGCATAATGCAGGGCATCCTTATAGGACATCAGCTTGTTCCAGGGTGACTGAACGGCATTATAAGTCTTGAAATTAGCTCCGTCACCGGAATTCTGCGGAATTCTTTCATCTACTCTTTTTATCATGTTTTACCTCTTAATCCTCTTCAGGATATGCGTCAATAGCAACCTGATACTTGACGATGTTATGTGAAGCACCGCCATCAACGACAATTGTTTCACCGGTAATGCCATCGGCAATATCCGTGCAGAAGGTGTAAGCCATCATACCGACCTGGTCGACCGGCAGCTGTCCGTCAACCTGCCAGACCATCAGTTCCTCATAGAACGCATCCTGTTGTTCTTCAGTAATATGTTCGCTGGCCATGTTACCAGCAGCACCCGGTGTCACCATTCCGCCCGGAGCGATGCTGTTGACCATGATGCCATAGCGTTTCAGCTCTTTTGCGGCTTCAGTAACGAGACCCATGACGGCAGCCTTACTGGATGCATAATGAGGATAACCGCCGAACACCGGATAAGGCATGATCGGGCTGTTGGAAGAAATCAGAACGATCTTGCCATGAATGTTGTGATCTATCATATACTTGCTGACATGCTTGACACCGAAGAAGGCACCGTAGACATTGGTTTCAAAAACCAGTTTCAGATCTTCCTGAGGCAGATCATAGATCTTGGCATAATTCCAGATGGCAGCGCTATTTACGAAGATGTCCAGCGAGCCGAATTTTTCTACTGTGAAGTCAACCAGATTGCTTACTTCATTTTCATTTCTTACATCGGTGAAGCAGAAGGCGACATCATCGCCAAATCCCTGCTGTTGCAGGAGTGATAATGCTGCTTCCTCTTCAATGTGGGAATTAGAAGCCATAACAACTTTGGCGCCGCCCTGCAGAAGTCTTAAGGTGATATCAAAACCTAATCCTGAGGAACCGCCTGTAACCAGGGCTACTTTTCCCTTTACTGAATACATGTTGGAAAACGGACGTGCCTGAGCAATATAGCCTTCCAACATGGCCTTATCAGATTCCATAAATGCCATAACTAAAAACACTCTCCTTTTATTTGTGCCTGAAATGATATTCCCGGGATAGAATACACGTATATTGTATTTAATATATGCTTTGACAATAATACTATGAAAATAGGAAATTTACATGCACTGGGCAGACTTTTTGTCGGGTATGGAAACGTGATTTGGATCACCGGCCTTTCCTGAACTAGTATCTGTTATTTATCCAGTATTAGATTCTTACTGATTAAAAAAGTTAGAATAACGACTACTGCACCGGTAAGAACATCCGTTGCATAATGCATACCATCCATCATTCTGGCAATCATGGTACACAGCATAAAAGCAATGCATAGCACAAGTGTTAAAGCCTTTGAGCCATTGCTTTTGAGA
>JAFWCP010000068.1 GCA_017536845.1 Solobacterium sp.
GATGCCTGCTATGACGGCGCTGCAGCGAAGAACAAGGAAGTCTGGATCCCGTACATCTTCCAGGGTGCTGAAGATCCGACAGGCAAGTGGGTCCGCTATGACAAGTACGGTTCCATGGTCAAGGGCTGGTACGCCAATGACAATGGTGTCTATTACTATGATCAGCTGACCGGCGCGATGCTGAAGGGAACGTACGAAATCAACGGTAAGACATGCACATTTGATGCCATTACCGGTATCCTTCAGTAATTCCGGAATCATTGCCAAAGGGATTGGCAGAAAACGGGAGCTTACGCAAGGTAAGTGAAATGAGGGGACACTCGAAAGAGTGCCTCCTTTTCAGCACTTGTATGATGAACTTGCATCTGCATCAGAGATATCTGGCGCAATGAAACAAATCAATCAACTGACAGGGGAGAAAACAGCAGGGCCTTCAAAGTTTCTTGGAGAACCCCACATATCTGCAGGATAAACAGCATTTGCCAAAGACTGAGGTCTGTCCTTCGATTTCCGTTACATTCTGCGGCTGCCGGTTGCTGACGTTGATCACGCCTTCAGCAGGTGAGAAGCCATCAGAAAAGAAACAGCAGATGTGCTGGCTGAACAGATCCGGGTCATCAGACCTGAATGTGTGACCATACTGGCGTCAGGGATGGAAATCTTCAGGAGAGGGTCATGAAAAGGTTTTCAGAAACATGATTGGAAATTGTTCGAAAGCGGACAGAAACAGCTTGACGTTGTTTTTTGAATCAAGTAGAATTTTGGACGATACTTAAATGCGATTACAAGGAGAAAGCGGGTTTGATCCAGTGCCGCAAGAGAAATGCCGGTCGGTGCAAGGCATGGTACTGAAATCCGTATACTGGCCTGACAGCAGCGGTCTTCAAAAGAAATGAGTAGGGACCGACGGCATTGCCCACCGTTATCAGGGGCACCGGTTGAAGGACGCAGATGCTGTCCGGTGACCGGATGAGCGGTCATGTCAAATGGCAACAGGAGTGGTACCGCGGAAGCAGATTAAGAATTACGCTTTCGTCTCCTGCGGGGAGGATTGCCCGGCAGGCGATGAGAGCTTTTTATATCCATGCCGGAACATACGTATTATAGGGAGGTTATGCATGGTAACAGTACGTGTAAATGATGTCACATTGAAGCAGACGTCCGCGAAGGATCTCTCTTTCCGAGAGAAAGTGGAACTTGTCAGGATTCTAGACCGGCTGCAGGCCGATGTCATTGAACTCAACCGGATTGAAAACATCAAGGCCGACAGCCTTTTCATCAAGACGGTCTGTGATGCGGCCGGCTACAGCACGGTGGCAGTGGAAACGAACCTGACGGAAGAAAGCATTGACCTGGCGGCCCAGGCCCTGAAGGGCGCAAAGCAGGCCAGGCTGCAGGTTGCCGCGCCGGTTTCGCTGGTGCAGATGGAATATCTCAGCCATCGCAAGCCGGAAAAGCTGCAGTTGGAAGCGGCGGCAGCGGTTGCCTATGCCTGCACACTCTGTGAGGATGTCGAATTCCTGGCCATCGACGCGGCCCGCAGTGAAAGGGCCTTCCTGTATGCAATTCTGGAAGATGTGATCAATGCCGGTGCCAGAGTGGTCACTGTCTGTGATACGGCCGGCGAACTGCTGCCGGATGAAGCTTCCGGACTGATCCGGGACATTCTGGCCAATGTGCCATCCATTAAAAATGCTGTGCTTGGTTTTTCCTGCGGCAACAGCCTGGCCATGGCCGACGCCTGCACGTTTGCGGCCGTGTGTGCCGGGGCCGGGGAAGTCAAGGGCTCCATTTATCCGGAAGATACGGCAAATGTGAAAAACCTTGCCGCACTTCTGAACAAGAAGGGCAAGGAAAAGGGGATTGGTTCGGACTTAAGAACAGTGGAAATCAGAAGGCTGTCCGAACAGGCAGCAAGGATGTTCACCGATACCCGCTCTTCCACAACCCCGTTTGAGACCGGCGTCCGTGAAGACATCAGCGGCCGTTACTTTACCATCCATGATGACATCGCTGCCATTGTCAGGGAAACACAGCGCCTTGGCTATGACCTTTCCGAACAGGACCAGGTCATCGTCTATGATGAATTCCGCAAAATTGCCGAAAAGAAAGAAAAGGTCACGGCGGGTGAAATCGACGTCATCGTCGCTTCCAACGCCCTGCAGGTGCCCCCGCTGTACAGAATTGCGGATTATATCGTGACATCTAATTCCCGGTTTGCTTCGACTGCCCACATCCGTCTGTACAAAGGTGACCAGATCATGGAAAGCGTCGCTCTTGGTGACGGACCGGTCGATGCCTGCTTCCTGGCGATTGAACAGATCATCGGCCGCCATTATGAACTGGATGACTTCCAGATCCAGGCTGTCACCGAAGGCCGTGAAGCCATGGGTGCTGCCCTTGTCAAGCTGCGCTCGATGGGCCGGATTTTTGCCGGCCGCGGCATTTCCACCGACATTGTCGGGGCGGCCGTCAGCGCCTATGTCAGTGCGCTTAACCGTATTGTCTATGAAGGTGATGAGAAATGAAGCTCAGTTTTACGACAAGAGGATGGCCGTTTACCTTTCAGGAAGCGGCTGATATCGCCGCGGAAATGCAGTTTCAGGGATTTGAACTGTATGACCTTTTCAAACGTCCTGAACTGACGTATAAAGGGCCTCTGGACAGGATTTCCGTCGCGTCTACGATGCGGCAGCTGCGCGACCGTGGGCTGGAAATGGCAAATCTGGATACCTCCCTTGACCTTGGCAAAGCAGGATCACTGGAAAAGCTGTTATGGACGATTGAAAAGGCCCATGACATGCGGGTGGAATATGTCAGCGCCGAAGTCATGACCGATGATGAAGCGCTTGTAAAGGAATCGCTGGCAAAAATCGTTGAAGCATGCAAGAAGGCCGGCGTCAGCTTCCTGATGAAGACCAGGGGCATCTACGTCAATACCGACCGGCTGAAGAACATGCTGGATCTGTTTGCGGAAGACTGCCTGGGCGTCTTATGGGACCTTCATCATCCTTATAAGGATTTCGGTGAAAGCCCGGATACGACAATCAAGAACCTTGGCGGCTATGTCAAGCTCGTGCACATCCGTGACTATGCCGAAGATGGTTCCTACACGATCATGGGCGAAGGCCTGCTGCCGGTCAAGGACATGTTAAGGGCATTGTCTTCGATCGACTATGACGGCTTTGTCAGCCTGGAATGGAAGCCGGAGTGGGTGCAGGATGTTTCCGACTATACCTTCATCTTCCCGCATTACATCAACTATATCCGCCGCTTTGAGAAAAACAGCCGTGACCGCAGCCATCTGTACAAGAAC
>JAFWCP010000069.1 GCA_017536845.1 Solobacterium sp.
GCGTACGGCTCATGATCACAGATCAGATTTCAGCAATGTCTTCCTGTGTGAGAATCCTGATTCCCTTGCCGACCAGCTTTCTTTCGGAAGCCTTGGTATCGGAGGTGCGGAAGATCATGCAGGCATGGCCTGTCTTTGTGCCAAGGAACGCGTACATATATTCAATGTTGACGGATTCATCGGCGAAATTCTGCAGCAGGCTGTTCAGGCCGCCGGCTTCATCGGGAATTTCCACAGCCAGAACGGAGTTCAGGCTGGCGATGAAGTCCGCGTCCTTGAGAACGTTGACCGCATGCAGGACATCATCCACAATGAGTCTGGCAATGCCGAAATCCTTTGTTTCGGCAAGCGACAGCGCACGCATATCCACTTTGTTGGCAGCCAGCACCGCTGTCATCTTCTGCAGCGTGCCGGGTTTGTTTTCCAGAAATACGGAAATCTGTTTGATGCTCATGGTTCTCTCCTGATCTTTAAATCTTTCTCTTATCAATGACGCGAACAGCCTTGCCTTCGCTTCTTGTGATGGACTTCGGCGCGACGAGGGTGACCTTGGCACGGATGCCAAGCATCGACTTGAGCGCTTCAGTGAGTTTCTTCTGGCGGTCTTCGATTTCACCGATGTTGTCAGTGAACATATCCTGGGTCATCTCGACCTGGACTTCGAAGGTATCGGTGTTGTTCTTGCGGTCGACGATGATCAGATAGTTGGCCGCATAGCCCTGGTTAAGCAGGACGGTTTCGATCTGGCTCGGGAAGACGTTGACGCCCCTGATGATGAGCATATCATCGCTTCTGCCCTTCGGCTTGGTCATGCGGACATGGGTTCTGCCGCAGGAGCACTTTTCCCTTGTCAGTGTGCAGATATCTCTAGTCCTGTATCTTAACAGAGGAAAGGCTTCTTTGTCCAGTGAGGTGAAGACCAGCTCGCCCTGGGTCCCTTCGGGCAGGACTTCCAGGGTTTCGGGATCGATGATCTCGGCATAGAAGTGGTCTTCGTTGATATGCATGCCCTGCTGGGCCGAGCATTCGAAGGAGACGCCCGGGCCGGACAGTTCGGTTAAGCCGTAAATATCATACGCCTTGATGCCAAGGGTGTTCTGGATGTCCTGGCGCATTTCCTCCGACCACGCTTCGGCACCGAAGATGCCGGCTTTCAGCGGGATGTCATCGGGGCCGTAGCCCATTTCCTTCATCCTCTCGCCAAGGTAGGCGGCATAGCTGGGCGTGCAGCAGAGAATCGTTGCGTTGAGATCCATGATGAACATAATCTGCCTGTCCGTATTGCCTGAGCTTGTCGGAATGGTCAGACAGCCGACCTTGTGCGAACCGCCGTTGAGGCCGGGGCCGCCGGTGAACAGGCCGTAGCCGTAGGAAACCTGGCAGACATCCTCATTGGTGCCGCCGGCTGCCGTAATGGCACGGGCGCAGCACTCTTCCCAGAGGTCGATGTCATGCTGGGTGTAGAAGGCAACGACACGCTTGCCGGTGGTGCCGGACGTCGACTGGATACGGACGCAGTTCTTCAGGTCTGTGCCGAGCAGGCCGTAAGGATATGCTTCCCGCAGATCGTGCTTGGTCAGAAAAGGGAGCTTGTAAATGTCATCAATAGTCTTGATGTCATCCGGGGTAAGGCCCTTTTCTTCCATCTTCTTCCTGTAATACGGAACATTGTCCCATACGTGCCTGACCTGCTTCACAAGCTTTTCGTTCTGGATTTCGGTCAGCTTTTCACGCGAGGCGCATTCGATCTCTTCCTGATAATACCTTTCCATTTTGTTCTATCCTCCTGATGTAATGGAACGTCAGGCATTCTTGCCAAGCATGAATGCCTTCTTGTTGATGTCGAGGAATTTTGCCGGGACGTTTGCTTCAAGCGATTTCATCCAGCTTTCTTCATCGAGATCAAAGTAATGCGACAGCCTCCCCATAAGAACAATGTTGATGGCACGCGGAGAGCCGGCCTCCCTTGCCAGTGTCAGACAGTCGATCGCATCAACCTTCACCCCTTTTTCCTTCATCTTTTCGATGAGGTTTTCCGGATAGACGGCAGCACCGGTGACAACCGGCATCGGGTCCATCTCCTGGGTGTTGGTGACGATCACGCCGTTCTTTTTCAGATACGGCAGCCATCTTGCGGCTTCCAGCACTTCGAATGAAACGATGAAATCCGCTTCCCCCTTATCAATGACCGGCGAATATACCTTATCGCCGTATCTGACATATGTAACAACCGAGCCGCCGCGCTGGCTCATGCCGTGCACTTCGGAAACCTTGACGTCATATCCCTTGGATAATAACAGATGGCCGAGGAATTTCGACGCAACCAGTGTTCCCTGGCCGCCGACGCCGACAATCATGATGTTCTTTGTCTCCATGTCTTATCCCTCCTTTTCTGTCGATGTCAGAGCACCGAATTTACACAGCTGGCTGCAGACATCGCAGCCGACGCATAATGTAGCATCCACTCTTGCTTTCTTTTCCTTCATCGAAATGGCCGGGCAGCCGATGCGCATGCAGGATCTGCAGCCGACGCACTTGTCAGGATCCACCTTCAGCGGTGCCTTATGCTTCACGTATTTCAGCAGGGCGCACGGTCTTCTGGAAATGATGACCGAAGGCCCTTCGTATGCGAGTTCTTCTTTCAGGACGGTATCAAATTCCGTCAGGTCATACGGATCCGCAACCCTGACGTGTTCAAAGCCCATTGCCCTGCACAGGGCTTCGAGATCGATCTTGCCGGCGGGGTCACCCTTGATGTTGTAGCCGGTGGTCGGGTTCTGCTGGTGGCCGGTCATGCCGGTAATCGAGTTGTCGGCGATGATGATCGTCGAATTGGACTGGTTATAGGCAACATTGGCCAGGCCGGTCATGCCGGAGTGCATGAAGGTGGAATCACCGATGACGGCAACCGTCTTTCCTTCGCTTTCCTTTCCGAGCATCTTGTTGAAGCCATGGACGGCACCGATGGAGGCGCCCATGCATAATGTCATCTCGATGGCGGCAAGCGGCGGCACGGCGCCAAGGGTATAGCAGCCGATATCACCCAGTACCGTGCACTTGTTTTTGCTTAAGGTATAGAACATGCCTCTGTGCGGGCAGCCTGCACACATGACCGGAGGCCTTGCCGGAATCACATCATCCAGCTTCACACCCTCATCGACGTCTTTGCCGAAGGCCTTTGCGACAAGGTTCTGCGAGAATTCATATACCATCGGCAGCATGTCCTTGCCATGGACTTCAATGCCTAAGCTGCGGACATGGTTTTCGATGATGGGATCAAGTTCTTCGACGACGACGAGTTTCCTCACTTTAGCGGCAAAATCCCTGATCAGCTTTTCCGGCAGCGGGTTGGTCATGCCAAGCTTGAGCACAGGCACGGTATCGCCGAAGACTTCCTTTACATACTGATAGGATGTCGAATGGGTGATGATGCCGAGTTCATCGGAAGTGCCTTCCTCAACCTTGTTGAGCGGTGAAGTCTCGGCGTATTCGACCAGCTTTCTGGTTCTTTCCTCGACAACCGGGTGGCGCTTAATGGCGTTGCCGGGCATCATGACATACTTGCCGATATTCTTTTCATACTTCTTAACCGGTACGTTTCTTTCACCCGGAACGACAACAGACTGGGAGTGCGCAACCCGGGTGCACATCTTGATTAAGACAGGTGTATCAAACTGCTCGGAGAGTTCATAGGCCAGCTTTGTAAAGGCCATGGATTCGGCCGCATCAGACGGTTCAATCATCGGCACCTTGGCAGCAATGGCATGGTGTCTGCTGTCCTGTTCATTCTGGGATGAATGCATACCGGCGTCATCTGCAACGCCGATGACCATACCGGCGTTTACGCCTGTATAGCTCATCGTATACAGCGGGTCGGCTGCGACATTCAGACCGACGTGCTTCATGCCGCAGAAGCTTCTTCTGCCAGCCAGGCAGGCGCCGAAGGCAGCTTCCATGGCCACCTTTTCATTCGGTGCCCATTCACAGTAAATCTCATCATATTTTGCGGCTTCCTCGGTGATCTCCGTACTGGGTGTTCCGGGGTAGCTGGAAATAAAACAGACGCCTGCTTCATATAAGCCGCGGGCAACAGCCTTGTTGCCGAGCATCAGCTGTCTGTTTTCGTTTTCGTGTTCCATCACAGGATCCTCCTCATGTTTGAATATTTTATGAAATCAACACATAAAAATCAATCCTTTTTTGCTTTAGCGCGTAAAAGTTTCTGAAAAATGTGTGATTATTTACATTATGCCTGAAACTATTTTCATTTTTGTATGGATATGAATGTGAAAACTCTGTAATGTGCTTAATCTGCACATCTTACAGTCTCATTCTGCCGCAGAATAGATGTGGAGGCAGATCATTATGAAAACATTCAGAATCCTGATTCTCGTATTTGCGCTGATGGTAAACTTCGTACGGCCGGTTTACGCATTTCAACAGACTGCCACGCAAGAATTACAAAGTACCACCGCATGCTTTGATCTGTATGAAACTGCACCGCAGTCACGAACTGTTTTTGATCCAGCAGGCAATCCGGCAGTTATCACGGTAACAGATATATCAGCCAGCGAAAATGCTGGGCTCAGGGATCTTTCTAACGGGATAAAACTAATCACCTATCCTAACAGAGAACTCGTTTTGGCTCCGATTTTCTCAATAGTATCGCACTTTTTAGAGCATCTTAGTTGATGACGTTGCTTATATGGTTATACGTTAAGTACATATGAACTCTCTGCGTCAATGTATTGTGGTAATAATCGGATGATTCAGCGTTGACAGTGCTATCCACATAGCTATAGTTGCCAGAAATAGTGACAGACTTGTCGTACTGCGTTGCCCATACACTTTCAAGATCAGTGTTATTACCGCTCCTGACGGTCCATGGACTGCTCAATTCAAACCTGGGATTCTGAGATGTGTATCCTGTACACCTTTGCTTTACCGTCACGCGCTCACCGACGTATGCGGTTGTTGAATGTGTGCTTGTGGCCCAATCTGCATGCACTGCTGATAACGACACAGAAATCACGCCAGCCACAAATGCTGATTTGATTGTCAGTTTCATATAGGTCAAGCAGGTTTAACAGATCGAATACTCTGATTTCCAACGCTCCGGTTTCCCACTTTGAGATAATAGATCTGTCAACTTTTATGCGGCGGGCAACATAATCCTGCGTCATACCGCATTTTTCGCGGTACATTTTCATCTTGCGTTCTAATCTGACATAGAATACTTTTTTATCTCTCATTTTTCGCTCCGTAAACAGATTCATTTTACATGATCAAGTGTCTAACAATTGTTCTTTTACAGGAACATCTTGTTCTTTTACAGGAACATCAGGTTTTATCAATAAATCCTCTTTTGCAGAAGTGTGGTGACTCAGATTAAGATGGATCAATTCAACCTTCGCTATCATCTTCTTCATAGAAGATTTCAGGCATTCTTGATGTTCTGAAGAAGTCTCTGTATCTGAGACGTACTTTCTTCCTGAC
>JAFWCP010000070.1 GCA_017536845.1 Solobacterium sp.
GCAAAGACAAGGTGGCTGTGGCGGAAGGCGCTGGCGACGATGTAGCTGGCCGGAATGACGGATGTATCAAACATTTCAACCGGAATGCCGCGGTCGGACAGCTTGCCGGCCAGGATGTTGGCCATGTTTTCCGTATGGCCATAGACGCTGGCATAGGCAAGGCAGACGCCCTTGACTTCAGGGGTATAGGTGCTCCAGAGATTGTACTTCTCCAGGAAATCGCCGAAGTGGCTGCGCCAGACAAAGCCATGCAGAGGGCAGACATACTGGATTTCCAGCTTGGCTGCCTTCTTGAGCACCATCTGTACCTGCGGGCCGTACTTGCCGACGATGTTGGTGTAATACCTTCTGGCCTCATCCAGCCAGTCGTGCATGAAGTCCACTTCGTCCGCGAAGATTCTGCCGTTTAACGCACCGAAGGTGCCGAAGGCATCCGCGGTAAAGAGAATCTTGTCGGTCTTGTCGTAAGACATCATGACCTCAGGCCAGTGGACCATCGGGGCGTTGACAAAGGTCAGTTCATGCTTCCCGGTGTTCAGGGTACCGCCTTCGTTGACAATCTGGATCTGGGTGCCGAAGGGATAATCGAAGAACTGTTCCAGCATGGTCTTGATCTTGGCGTTGCATACGATGGTGACATCAGGATATCTGTAAAGCAGATCTTCCACGGTTGCGGCATGGTCCGGTTCCATATGGTGGATGACCAGATAATCCAGCTTCCTGCCGTTTAAGCCGTACGCCACATTCTCGAAGAAGGTATGGGCGACTGCCTTATCCACGGTATCAAACAGGACCGTCTTTTCATCCAGCAGCAGATAGGAATTATAGGACACGCCGTTGGGGACGCCGTAGACGCCTTCAAAGCATGACAGGCGGCGGTCATCCGCGCCGACCCATAACAGGTCGGACAGAACTTGTTTCGTGCAATGCATATTGGTTTTCCTCCTGGTAAATTTTCGCTGGTTTCATTATACCCTATTTTCAGCTTTTTTTATCTCCCGTGCCCATTCCGGTTACTGATGTGAACATAAAGGAAAATGAATCAGCGTGAATTGTGAAAGCGATAATCAGGCGGCGTTTCTTCCAGCAGGTATCTGACAAAATAATCCAGCTTCCTGCGGATGAAATACGGGTCAGCCGGCACGTTGTGGTTCACCCTGGGAAGCAGCAGGAAGTCAAAATCCTTGTCCGCCCGGATCAGAGCATCCACCAGCCTGGCCGACTGGGCCATGGCGACATTGTCATCCATCATGCCATGGACGATGAACAGGTGCCCTTCCAGATTCCCGGCCAGGGCGGTGTTGTCGCCCTTGCGATAGAGATCCCTGTCATACGGGCCGTAGTAGTTCTCGGTCCAGTTTTCATTGTACATGCGCTGGTCATGGTTGCCGGCCGAAGCGACCGCAGCTTTATATACGCCAGGGTATTCCAGCATGGCCCTTGTGCTGGCATACCCGCCGCCGGAATTGCCCCAGATACCTGCTCTTTCAAGATCCAGGAAAGGGTATTTCTCCTTCAGTTCCTTCAGGGCATGCACATGGTCCGCAAGGCCGGCACAGCCGTGGATATTCTTCCAGGAGAATTCATGGAAGGCTTTGCCCCTTCCCGGCGTCCCGCGGCCATCGAGGATGATGCCGGCCATGCCGAGCTGCGCAAAGGCCTCCAGGCCGCCCAGCATTTCCCTCCCCTGCAAGGGTGAAATCCACTCAAAGTGACGCGGTACGTTATAGCACTGCATGCCGCCGTAGATATACTCCACAAACGGATACAGCTTTGTTTCATCGAAATCCCTTGGCCTGATGAGGATGCCGTATAAATCCGTCACCCCGTCTGCCGCCTTGACGGTAAAGCGCTCCGGCATGACATAGCCTGCTGCCTTCAGCGCTGTGATATCCGCTTTGGCCAGTTCCTTCAGAAAGGTGCCGTCTTTCTTGCGGATGACGGTGACCGGCGCAAGGTCCACACGGCTGTATGTATCAATGATCAGGCCATTGACCATCACACAGGCATGCATGGCATCTTCCGGGGTCAGCACCTGGAAGCCTTCCCCGTCCAGCTTCACCCGGCATACGGACTGGAAACACGGGTCCGACATTCCCGGCAGATTCCCGGCATAGAAGTAAACAGATTCTTCATCCTCGGCCAGCAGTTCACCGACGATGGTTTCCGATGGGGTAATGGGATACAGTTCCTTCTTTGTTTTTACATCAAAGGCATACAGCCTTGCATACCCGTCTTTTTCACTCTGCCAGATGACTTTCTTATGGTCTTTGCTTAAGAAGTTGCTGGCACCGTAAGAACCATACCCGTCCAGCACCCCGTAAGAGCGGATATTCAGGAAGGTGTCCGCTTCTTCTTCAACCACCGTTTCCGTATGCCCATCCGTATGGATGATGACAAACGAAGTGCTTTTATGGCCGCGGGAAACCCATGTCGTATAGACGCAGGAACTGTCAGCCATCCACCTCGCGCCTGCAAACCGATTTCCCAGCAGCCTGCCGCCGGAAGGCTGGCCA
>JAFWCP010000071.1 GCA_017536845.1 Solobacterium sp.
CCTCTCCTTGCATGGCCGCCCGGCGCAAAGCTTCTGCGGCGCGGACCGCTGCTCTGCGGCCGGTTCCGGCCGTTTCTTTCGCCGGTCTTTCCTTCCATCACATCTGCCGACCTGACCCGTCTGCCTTCGCTGCGGTTGCTGCCTGTCGGCTTGTGTTCAAAGCGGTTTTCCCTGCCCCTGCGGGCATCCTTGCCGTAACTGCCGCGGCGGGAGAAATCCTTCGGGCCGCTCGAACGGCCTTTCTGGAAACGGTCACGGCGTTCAAAGGAACGGGCGGGCTTTTCCAGCCTGTCACGCAGGGCAAAGTCAATCTTGGCCGTGTCCTTGTCCGCGCCGGTCACTTCGATGATCACCTTCATGCCCGGACGGTACATCTTGCCGGTATTCTGGCCGACCAGCACCATGCGGTCACGGTCGTATTCATAATAGTCATCCTTGATGTCGGCGGCCCTGACCATGCCCTCGACGGTATTGGGCAGCTGGACATACATGCCGAAGGCCGTCACACTGCTGATGATGCCTTCATACCTGTCACCGATATGGCCCATCATGTATTCCGCCTTCTTCATATCCGATGCGGCATATTCCGCATCCACCGACATTCTTTCACGGATGCTGGACTGCTCGGAAGCAGCCTGGACGAACTTCATGTCGTTCAGCCTTTCCTTGCTGTCGGTGCAGTTTTCAAAGCAGTATTTCCTGAGCATCCTGTGCACGACAAGGTCCGGATACCGCCTGATCGGCGAAGTGAAGTGGAGGTATTCCTCTTCACCAAGGCCGAAGTGGCCCAGGCAGACTTCATCATACCTTGCCTTCTTCATGCACCTTAACAGCATCATGCTTAAGACCGGGTATTCTTCCGTATCCCTGACCAGGTCCAGATAACGCTGGATCTCATTGGCATAGACATCATTCTGGCCGACGATGAACTTCCTGCCCATCAGTTCCGACATCCGGGAGAATTCCCGCATCTTCTTGATGGCCGGCTGTTCATGCACACGGTAAACCGCCGGGATATCCTGCCATTTCAGGTGGGCTGCAACCGTCACGTTGGCGGCAATCATGCAGTCCTCAATCATCCGCTCGGCATGGCCTCTGACCTTTTCAAAGACATCCACGGCCTTGCCTTCTTCATCGCAGATGATCTGCGATTCCCTTGTATCAAAGTCAATAGCGCCCTTGGCCTTTCTGGCCTGACGGATGGCGTCGGCACAGTCGGCCAGGTCGTTAAACAGGCTGCCAAGGCAGCTGTATTCCTCTTTCAGCGCTTCATCGCCATCCAGGATCAGGTTCACATTGTGATAGGTCATCCTGGCCTTGGAATGGATCACGCTCGGGAAAATGTCATATTCCCTGATTTCACCCTTGCCTGTGACATGCATGGCGCAGGTGATCGTCAGCCGGTCGACATCCGGGTTCAAAGAGCAGATGCCGTTGCTCAGTTCATGCGGCAGCATCGGCACAACCGTGTCAACCGCATAGACCGAACAGCCTCTCTGGTAAGCTTCATTGTCCAGCGGGCTGTTAGCTGTGACATAGTGCGAGACATCGGCAATGGATACCTGCAGGAACCAGCCGCCGTCTTCCTTTTCCACACATACGGCATCGTCAAAGTCCTTGGAATCATCGCCGTCAATCGTGATGAAATTCTCATCCCTGAGGTCCCTGCGGCCGTCAAGGTCGGCTGCCGATACATATTCGGGAACCGTATCCAGCTGGTCCAGGACCTCTGCCGGGAAGTCAGGCTCAATGCCCTTGTCCAGCAGGATGGACAGGATGTCAACGCCCGGATCATCCTTATGGCCAAGCACTTCGGCCACATTGAGCTGCAGGGGTTTGCCGTGCTGGACGATATTCAGTTTGACCTTCAGGCCTTCGACCGGCTTATAGCCGGCATTCTTTGTCACCTTGCGGGGCCAGGCTTCCAGCACCGGGTCATCCAGCACAAGCTTCAGGGACGGGCCCTTGCCAACATATGTGCCCAGCAGGAACGACTTCGCCCGCCTGAGAACCTTGACGACCTTGCCATAGCCGGAAACGCCTTCTCTCTGCACCAGGACAGTATCCCCGTCCATGGCGTCAAGCTGGGAGAATTCATCCACCTTCAGGGTTTCATTTTCATTTCTTTCAATGGAGCCGGCACCGTTGCGACGGATGCGGATGACGCCTTCAAACAGGCCCATCTGATCCCTGGTCATCAGTTCATTCTGCTTATTGCGGAAGATCTCCAGGTCCTTTTCCATCTGCCACAGTGTTTTATCAAACTCAATCATTGCAGCGGAACCGGAGAGATTCAATGCATTCTGCAGTTCCTTCTGTTCCATTCTTTTCTTCTGACTGCCGCCTACAATACGCAGGATGCGGTCATGCATTTCCTTACTCATCTATAACCTCCAAACAAAAAACCGGAATGTCCGGCTTTTGTTACCTAATACGAATCAGAATGACCAACACAAAGAACAGTACGCCTAAGCCCAGTGTTACGTTGGAGATCACCTTTTCGGAGCCTCTCTCCTTTACGTTGGCAAACAAATTCAAACCGCCGTTGCCGG
The DNA here is from genome assembly GCA_017536845.1 of Solobacterium sp. The sequence continues at coordinate 2,553 of JAFWCP010000071.1, forward strand.
AAAACGCGCCGGAGATTCCGTCGGATTTTCCACCCTGCAGCAGCGACAATATAATCAGCAAAGCCGATACAATCATTAACAGTGCGTCAAGCATTCTAAAACTCCTTCCGCTTTCATGCCGGACTATTATATCACTCTATGGCCGGGATGCAAACAAAATATTCAGTTAACCTTACAGCCGGTATCACAGCCGCCGCCGTTTTCTTCCTGCGCCTTTTTCACCAGGGCAGCGCCTTCGGCCAGCCGGCTTCTTAAGGCCGCGTCCTTTTCCTCTGTCCAGTAGTCTTCCACCGCGATGACGGAGGAATCCAGGTCGTTGCTTTCGCCATCCCACTTCACGATGCGGCCGTTGTCGATAAACAGCGTCAAAGGCATCCAGACGACCAGCCGGCCTTCGTTGTTGTAGTGCAGAGGCTCTTCGCCGGTATCGTTGACCTCATCGATCAAAGCGGCAATCCTGTCATAAAAGGCAGCATCATCATTCTTATGGACAAAG
>JAFWCP010000072.1 GCA_017536845.1 Solobacterium sp.
CAGCACGACGAAAGATTATGCCATGTGGACGGGCTCGATGGTGCAGCTGGGACGCCTTTTATCAGCAGGTCACAGGCAAGGGCCTGGAAGATAAGGCAAAGGAACTGTGCGAAAAGGATGTTCCCGTCAGATGGTTTCTCATCGATGACGGCTGGCTGGACGTTGAAGAAAAGAAGCTCAAGGCCCTGGCCCCTGACCCCGGCAAATTCCCGGAAGGTTTCCTGCCGGTCACGGAACGCATCAGAAGCATGGGCCTTGTGGAGCATTTCGGCGTCTGGCACGCGGTATGCGGATACTGGGAAGGCCTGGCAGATGACAATGCGGCGCAGTGTGATGAGTTCCTCTTCCGGACAAAGGACGGAAATCTTTATCCAAGTCCGGAAAAGGGCGAGGGGTTCTACCGCAGATGGTACGAATACCTGAAAAAGGAAGGCATCAGCTTTGTCAAAGTGGACGGCCAGAGCTCGGTCGCGCATTTCTTCAAAGACAATATCCCGGCTCCGGAAGCGGCTGCGGGGATTGCGGCCGCCATTGAAAAGGCTGCCGAGGTGATGGACCGCAATGTCATTAACTGCATGGGCATGGCGATGGAAACGATCGCGGCCAGAAAGCTGACAGGCGTTTCCCGCAATTCTGATGATTTCGTTCCCGCCAAAGGTCCGGCCGGTTTCAGGGAACACCTGCTGCAGAACGCCTATAACTCCCTTTACCACAATGACATTTATACATGTGACTGGGATATGTTCTGGACGTCACAGGAAGATGCGCCGGAACATGCGCTCCTGCGCGCTGCCAGCGGAGGTCCGGTTTATTTCAGCGACCGTGTTGGTGAAACCAATGCAGATGTGATCAGACCGCTGGCCTATCTGGATGGAAGACTGCTGATGCTGGAACGCTCGCTGATGCCGGCGGATGAATGCATCTTTGCCAACCCGCTTCAGGAAGGCGTCCTGAAGCTTCATAACTATGGATATGCCGGAAAGCGGATCACCGGGGTTATGGCCCTGTTCAATCTGACCGAGGAAGAACAGCGCTTCTCAGCATCCGCGGAAGAGATTCCGGAGCTTGACCCTTTTGCTGAATATGTCATCTATGACTGGCGCTGCCAGAAAATCATGGGTGAATGTGCAGGAACACTGAAGCCCAAAGAGTATGGCTGGTATCTCTTTGCTCCGAAAGGAAGGAAGATGGCATTCCTGGGAAGAACTGACAAATACACAGGCTTTACGGCAACGGCAGACTGGCAGGAATATGACGGTTATGACCGGATCAGAATCCATGAAGCAGGACCTGTCAGCTGGTGGAGCGAACACAGGGTAAAACGCGTGGAAGCGGAAGGCAAAGACCTGACCCGATATCTGAAAGAAGAAAACGGCCTGTATCTTCTGGACATTGAAGCAGCAGACAATGAAATGGAAATCCAGATCATCTGGGAATGAGAAAAGCTGATGACGGAATCCTGCGGGATTTTGTGATACGGTTCGGCATGCCCGAATGAGATTGATTCAAAAAGGATCTTACGCTGGTTCAGTGAAATGAATCACTGACAGGAGGCATTCGAAAGAGTGTCTCCTTTTCAATAACAGTATGGACTGGTTTTCACCGGATCCGCAGCCAATAGAAGCAGAGATAATCACGGCTTTGTCAGCTGTTTTCACTGTTTGGCAATTCCCGGAATCGGTCATTTTTTGCCGGGGTTTACGTTAAATGAACACCAGGATCTTCAGAACGATTGGCCATGCTGTAATGAGATCGGCATAAACCCTGGTTTTGCCTTTGGACATGCTTCCTTATCCATAAATGTACGCACATGCGTAAATTCTGCTTGGCGGCAGGCAGTTCGGAAAGTAAACTGGAAGGCAGAACAGGAGGGGACAATATGACGCTGAAACAGCTGGCGGAAGCCATGAACATCATCGGACAGGTGGTGCTGGAAGAGGAGGATGTGCTGTTCAATTACAGCGGGGCAACGCTGCGGGCGGCGTACGACATGCTTGCCGACCTTCTTTCCCGTTTGGATAAAACCCAATGCAGCCCGGAAGCGGTCGGCGCGTATCTGACCTTGCTGATGAGGATGCAGGAGAACTGTCAGGAAGTCTTTGATCGCTACCGCACAAGCCTCACCATGACGGATATGCGGCTGGACAGGAAGGAGCTTTATGACCTTGGCCCTTCGGCTGTGCTGTGTACGATCAGCCTGGCCCTTGTCATCATTCTGGAGGGCTGCATCGACGCCATGCGCGTCAGCCGGAATCATGCAGTGCTGCTCAGAGCAGGGAAAGAGACGGCCGCCTTGATGGATGATCTGGAAAGGGCGGAACGCCTGCTGCAGGATGCTGTCTGGATGAGTGAAAAGGAACAGAGACAAAGGGAAAAGGCGGTCTGCACTCTGGGCAGGCAGAAAGAAATTCTTGGCCGGCTGGCATTGACCATGGCCAATCATGATGAGATGAATGTATAATGGTCATAACCAGAATATACAGGAGAAATCATTGATATGAAACAGCTTGGCATTTCGGTATTTCCCGAACATACGACAAAAGAAAAGGCATATGAATACATGCGTCTGGCCGGCTCGCTTGGCTTCAAGCGTGTTTTTACATGCTTCCTTTCGCTCACCGGCACCAGAGAGGAAACCATCCGCAGCTTCAAGGAGTTTACAACCGTGGCCCATGAAGCCGGCCTGACTGTCAGCGCCGACACCAATCCCGACGTCTTTCAGAAAATGGGGGCAACGCCTTATGACCTCAGCGTCTTCAAGGAAATCGGCCTGGACATCATCCGTCTGGACGGCCATTTCGGCGAAACAGAGGATATTGCCCTGACCCACAACCGGGAAGGCATCCGCATTGAATACAACGCCTCCGGAACCATCGCGATTGAAAACATGATCCGCATGGGCGCGGATGAAGAAAACATGTGCTTCTGTTCCAACTTCTTCCCCCAGCGCCACACCGGAATGGGCCTTGACCGTTACATTGAACTGACCTCACGCTACAAAAAGGCCGGCATGCGCATTGCCAGCTTTGTCAGCTCGCAGAATGAGAATACCTTCGGCCCCTGGCCGGTGTATGACGGCCTGCCGACGCTGGAAATGCACCGCGACCTGCCCATCGACCTGCAGCTGCGCCATCTGAACGCGGTCAACCTCTGCCAGGACATCCTGGTCGGCAACTGCTTCGCCACTGAAGCGGAGCTGCGGCTCATGGCAGAAACCGACCTTTCCCGCATCAACATGCGCATCACCTTTGCCGAGGGTGCAAGCGAAGCGGAAAAGGAGATCGTCTTCTGGGACAGGCATGCCCACCGTGACGACTGCAATGACCTGATCATCCGTTCCTCCTGGCCGCGGGTTGTATTCAAGGGCGTTTCCATCCCGGCCAGAAAGCGGCCTTCCGCCACCGTGCACAGAGGGGACGTACTGGTCGTCAATGACAATCTGGAACATTACCGCGGTGAAGTGTGGATCGTCCTGAAGGATCTGGAAGTCTCAGACCAGTACAACCTTGTCGGCCGTATCCCTGACGAAGAACAGATCCTGCTCGACTGGATCCGTCCCCGCGGACTGTTCGGTTTTCTCAACGGCTGAACAAAGACAGATATCGGTGAAGGCAATCCGGCAGTGATTCATGTATAATATCAGGCATGGACCTGCATGATAAATCACTGAAGCTGACGCCAAAACGAATTGAAACCCTGAACCGTCTTGGTCTGTATGATACCGATGCGGTTCTTTCCTATTATCCGATGCGCTACGATGTCTTAAACGGGGCGCCGTTTGAAACGTGGAAGGAAAAGGACAAGGTGACTTTCCAGGGTGAAGTCGTCAAGGCGGCCCGGGTCTTCCGGCGCGGGAAAATGTCTTCGGCATCCTTTGAGGTTATGGCCTTTGACCGGGTGCTGAAGATCACGATCTACAACCGTCCCTGGGTAAACCAGCTGCAGCTGAACCAGCAGGTGACGATCACCGGCATCTATCAGGGGAAAAACCGGGTTACGGCAACCTCCTACGACCTCAGGCCGCTGTCCGAACACGCAGCCGTCACGCCGGTTTACAGCACGAAGGCCGGCATCACCCAGAAGATGATCGCCGCCTGTGTGGCAAAGGTTTTCGAAGCAGTGCAGAATGAGATCCATGACCTGGTTCCCAGCGTCTATATCCGCGCTTACCGGCTTCTGACGCGGGCGGAAGCGCTGCGTCGGATCCACTTTCCGGAAAGCATGGCGGATGTGCAGTCGGCAGTGCGAACAATCAAATACGAAGAATTCCTGCGCTTTTTCATCAGCGTCAGCCTGATGAAGGATGAAGACGAACGCGGCATCTTCAAGGACCCGGTGCGTTTTGAAGCCGAAAAGATGCGTAAAGTCGTTGCGAACCTGCCGTACCGGCTGACTGCTGATCAGAAAGCGGCGCTGGATGAAATCTTCCGCGACATGTGCTCCAACCGGCCGATGTACCGGCTGCTGCAGGGCGATGTCGGCTGCGGCAAGACAACGGTTGCCGCCCTGGCCATGTATGCCTGCGTTCTGTCAAAACGGCAGGCAGCACTGCTGGCGCCGACGGAAATCCTTGCCCTCCAGCATCTTTCCTCCCTGCGCTCGCTCTTAAAGGATACCGGGGTCCGGGCGGAAGTGATCTATGCCGGGCTGGCGGGTGAGGAAAGAAGGAAGATCCTGGCAGCGGCAGCGGCAGGGGAAGTCGATATCCTGATCGGCACCCACGCCTTGCTGCAGGGGTCGGTTGTGTTTCAGAAGCTGGGCCTGGTCATCGCCGATGAACAGCAGCGCTTCGGCGTTGAACAGCGGCGGAGCCTGCGCATGAAGGGGGAGAATGCCGATTTCCTGCTGATGAGCGCGACGCCGATTCCCCGTACCCTGGCTTCCACGCTGTATGGTGATATGGATATTTCGACCATCCAGACAATGCCGCCGGGCCGCATCCCTCCGCTGACAAAACGGATCGGGGAAAACAGCTTCCGCAGCGTGCTGGCCGATGTCAGGGCCCTGCTGGAAAAAGGGCACCAGCTCTATGTCATCTGTGCCGCGGTGGAAGAAAATGAAGACTATGACGCCCGTGATGTCACGACAATGGCTGCCAACATCCAGGAACTGTTCCCGTCATACCATGTCGGCATGCTGCACGGGCGGATGCATTCGGACCAGAAAAAAAGCGTCATGGATGATTTTGCCGCCAACCGGACGCAGATCCTTGTTTCCACGACCGTCGTGGAAGTCGGCGTCAACGTGGTCAACGCAACCGGCATGATCGTCTATGATGCCGACCGCTTCGGCCTTTCCCAGCTCCACCAGCTGCGCGGGCGCGTGGGCCGGGG
>JAFWCP010000073.1 GCA_017536845.1 Solobacterium sp.
TGTGCTGAAGCTGGCAGCCCTGCCGACCAGCCAGTATGACGCCAAGGATCCGATCGTCTTCAGCACCTGCACGATCCAGGGCGGCAGCGGCGCACCGAATGTCATTCCGGATGACGCTTATGTCTTCGGCACCGTCCGCTACTTCAACAAGACCCTGACCGAAAAGATCCAGCACGACATCGAGACGCTCGCTGACTGTGTCGCCAGGACATACGGCTGCACCAGCAAAGTGGAATACACCTTTGATCCGATGATCCCGGTGGAAAACGATCCGGAAGTCGCCGCCATCTGCCAGAGTGTTGCCAGGGACATGGGCCTGAATGTCATCACGGAAGAGATGGGCATGGGCTCTGATGACATGGCACTGCTGGTGGACGCCTTCCCGGGCTGCTATGCCTGGCTGGGCACCGCCAATCCGGCGAAAGGCATTGACCACGTGGCCAATCACAATTCCAACTTCACGGTAGACGAGGACGCCCTGGTCTACGGGACGGAATTCCTGATGAAATCGGCATGGGAACTGCTGAACCGGTAAAAATGAAAAAAGCTCTCCGGCATGCCGGGGAGTTTTTTCAGTTTATGCAAAGCTCATGATCCCGCATTCTTCCAGGACTTCAAGCACCCAGATGCAGGCTTTGGCAACGACCTGGGTGCACTTGTCATCGTGGCCGCCGTCAGCCAGGAAGCGCTGCATGTCTTCCGGATCATACATGCGGTAGCTCTTGCCCATGATCTTGTACTGGATGTCCCGGCACAGCACGGTCCCGTATTCATCCATGAATTTCTGATACAGCTTCCGGCCCGGTTCTGCCGTTTTCGCCACGTATGTCTTGTCATCCATGCTGTCTGCCGGCCGGCCGACCACGCAGGAAATGGCCATCAGGGCCCCGCTGAACGCTCCGCAGCTGTTGCCGGAACGGACCCCGCCGGCCATCAGTCCGGTTGCGGATTTTATGACCTCCGGGGGGATCTCCAGGGCTGTCTGGCTGAGGGTCAGCAGCACACACTGCGCACAGCCGCCGTACTTCGCCTCGTTTTCCATACCCTGTTTAAAAATCTTTTCTCTCAGTTCACTGTTCATACTTTCCTCCAGATGTTAGTTGTTTTCAGTATAAACCCATTCATGCTGCATATGAAAGAAATCCCGGGATTATTTCCCGGGACATATTATTCGGTATACAGCTCGATTTTCTTTGCGCCGGGCATGAATACCCGGGCTTTTTCGGCGAAGAATGACGGATCGGAAGAGACCAGGTACAGCTGGCGGCCGCCGGTGAATTCTTCCCCGTCCGGCAGGTTGTCCAGCACCGCTTCCGCCTGGGCGTCCGACGAGGAGATCAGCGTCAGGTCCGGACACAGCTTGGTGACCGTATCCATGATCAGCGGATAATGCGTGCAGCCCAGCACCAGGGTGTCTATTCCCTTGCGGACCAGGACCGGCAGGTACCGGTTCAGAATCCGGACGATTTCCGGATCATCCTTCTGCAGATGACCGGCTTCGATCAGCGGCACCAGTTCCGGACAGGCACGGGTATATACCTGTGCTTCCGGCAGGATCTTCCGGATGGCTTTCGGATAAGCCCGGCTGCGGATGGTTGCCCGGGTGGCGATGACGCCGATCTTCCTGTTCTGCGTAGCCGCGGCCGCGGCTCTGGCAGTCACCTCGATCACCCCGTAGACCGGCACGGACGACGCAGCTTTTACCTTCGCGCCGCCGGCCGAATCCGCTGTGTTGCAGGCAATGACAATCGCGGCCGGATCATACTGTTCCAGCACCTTTGCGTCATGCAGGGCCAGTTCCGTAATCTCTGCCTTTGTCTTGTCCCCGTAGGGCATGTTCCGCGTATCACCGAAGAAGACAATGTTAATATCCGGGCGCCGGGCCAGGATGCTGCGGACAACTGTCAGCCCGCCCAGGCCGGAATCAAATACACCTATATATCTCATAAATCTCTTTCCCAGATTTCATCCATGATATCCTGGGACACATACTGCGCCGGGGATTCCTTCGTTTTGACAAAACCGTTGAGGCCGTAGACGTGCCGGGCTGCCTTCAGGATGTCGTAAGTCGACAGCCACAGGTGCTTATACCCGTGTTCCCGGGCCAGGTCAATGATCAGGCCGATCATATACCGGCCGATTCCCTTGTTTCTTTCATCCGGTTCAAGATAGACATAGCGCAGCCGGCCGATGCCGTTCTCTTCCCCGACAAACGATACCGAACCGATCAGCCGGCCGTCCCGCTTCACCGCCAGCATGCACTCCTTTTCCGGGTTGATGTTATGGGCAAATGTGCGGATCATATCCCGGACCGGGTCATTCTCTTCATCCGTAAAGCCGAATTCTTCCTTGAAAATATCCATCTGCCGGTCAATGGATGTTTCCACATCCTGTTCCGTGAATGCGGTTGTATAGACCACACCGTCTTTTTCCTGATCAATGACAAGTCTGTTTTCCGTCATAGGTGCCGCGCTCCTTCCGTATTGCCGTTATTTTATCTTCCTGTCTGCGGCAGCCGCAATCTCCCTGCAGACAGCTGTAAAATATCGTATGATATGCCTGTAATCAGGAGGAACTGTCATGCTGAAATTCTACGGAAGCCATCTGTGCCCTTACTGCCGGGAAGGCCGGGCCAATTTCGATGCCCACGGCATTGCCTACGAATACCTTGATATCAACGAA
>JAFWCP010000074.1 GCA_017536845.1 Solobacterium sp.
GATAATACAGCATCGTCAGCAGCGGCATTGTGCCGATGCAGACAAGGGTTGTGATGGTATTGAGGGCAGTGGCATACCGGACATCCTTGTCATACAGCTGGGCCATCTGGGTGACGGTGGAAGCTACCGGCGTCATCGTGGCCAGCAGGCTGATGTAAAGGATTGTCTGCCCGTCTGCCGATAACGATGCCAGGCCGGAATACTTCAGTACCAGCAGGATGATCAAAGGCGAAACGATCATCTTGAGGAAGGAAACAAACCATACCCGCCGGTCCATGACCATGGCCTTCAGATCCAGCCCGCCAAGGATCATCCCGATCATTAACATGCCCACCGGGCCGACTGTTGACCCTAATGACTTTACCGTATCCCTGACAATGCCGGGCAGCTGCATATGCAGAAGGAACATCGTCAGGCCGATGACGCAGGCAAGCAGGTTGACATTGGTGAGGATGGATTTCAGGTCCGCGCCCCGCTTTCCTTCCACCAGGGATTTGCCATGGGTCCAGATGATGAACAGCTGCACCACCATGAAGGCACTGGCATAGACAACCCACTCTTCGCCAAGGATGGCACTGACAAGGGGGATGACGAGATTGCCGGCATTGGAATACATGATCGATACCCGCTCAATGTCCGATAACCGGAATACCTTCTTCATGGCCAGGGTCATCAGATACAGCACAAGATGCACCAGCAATGCCGCCCCGGCTGCCAGCAGGAAGTTGCCGGCAATTTCCGGCGTGTACCGGATCTGGAAGGCATTCAGCACCGTACAGGGGCAGATGATATAGACAACAAGGATGAAAAGGGTCTTGCTGTCGGAAGCTTTCAGCAGCTTCATCCTGACCATCAGAAAGCCGCAGAACATCATGATGAATAACTGGATAATCTGGCGTGCCAGCAATGTTGCAATCATACTTTCCTCCTCTTTCCGTTTTCGCCGCAAAGCCTGTTTCTACGGTCTGGCCATATCATAGGCATACACCTCAGAGATCTCTCTGTCATAGCCTTCATAAAACCCTTTCGGCATGCCAAGGACAATTCTTGCCCCGCGGTTAAACAGGACCAGCAGCCGGTCTTCGGCAAAAGTCAGGCCTTCGATTTCCCCCTGGCGGATGACATCGTCAAACGTGCGTTCCAGGGTGACGGTACAGCTTGTGGCGCCGTCTTCGATCCTTGTCCGGTACAGATGGTCAGGCTCTTCATCATCAGCCGTGCCGTCATCAGCCGTCAGATAGAAGCAGCCGTCATGGTACGCCATGCCCTGGACCCACTGCGGCACCGGCTGCAGATGCACCTTGCCAAGGTATTCCCCGCTGTCAAGGTCGTAACGGTACAGGTACCGCCCGCTTTCTTCCCCGACCCAGGAGCACATCCAGACCGTCTGATCATCCGGATTGACGGCAATGCCGGAACACTCCAGCTGGCCGCTGGCCGCTTCAAACGAGAAGGTGCGCTTCAGTTTCAGCGTATCCCCGTCATAGACGGCAATCTGGATGTTCGTCCCCGCTCCGTCCATGAAATATTCAGCACCGATATACAGCTCGTTCTGATACACATCAATATCCCCGATGTGGTTGACTTCCATATCATAGCCCTGAAAGGGATCTTCATTGACTACAAGCAGGTTCCAGTCCCTGTCATATTTTGCCAGGGTGTCCGAACCGGACACCCAGTAATACTCACCATCACTGCAGACACCCTGCCGGCCCTTTACTTCATGAACATCGCTGCGGGTATAGCGGAAAGATGCCGACATGATGTCCGGGCTGTCTTCCGGACGGCCGGTATGATCAGTGGTCTGAAAGCTGCAGGATGTCAGTGCAAGCAGGCAGGCAAGGCCTGCGGCCGGGATCTGTTTCATATGCCCTCCTTCCGTCTGCTGCAGAAAAGTATATACGATCAAAGGTCTGCCTCACAACGGTGATGGCGCGGTTTTGCAATTTCCGTTTCCAAACCCTGCGGTTCAGGGTACAATGACAAAAACGGAGGTACCAGAATATGACAGACTGGAACAAGGATACAATCCATGAAACCGTACTGCGGCAGAAAAACTTCTTCATGAGCAATCAGACACTGGATGTCAGATGGCGTCTGGCCCAGCTGAAAAAGCTGAAGGATGCGGTCATCCGTTACCGCAGCCAGATGGAAGACGCCCTGGCCATGGACCTGAAACGCCATCCGGTGGAAGCATACTTCTGTGACATCGGCAGCCTGATTACGGAAATCAACGAAATGATTGCCGGCCTGAAGAAATGGGCAAAGCCGGAAGTCCATTACAGCGGCATCATGTGTTTCCCCAGCGTGGTGACAAAGGTCTACCATATGCCCTATGGCGTGACATTGATCATTGCCCCGTTCAACTTCCCCTTCCTTCTCTCCCTGAGCGTGCTTGCGGCAAGCCTTGCCGGCGGCAATACCGCCGTGATCAAGGCCAGTTCCAAATCCTCAGCCTGCTCGGAAGTGCTGTGCCGGATGGTTGCCGCGACCTTCCCGCCGGAATATGTGACGGTGGTCACCGGATCGCATGAAGTCGCCGACTTCTGCCTGGAAGAGAAGTTTGACAAGATCTTCTATACCGGTTCGCCCAGGGTCGGAAAGCACATCCTGGCCAAAGCCGCGGATAACCTGATTCCCTGCGCCCTGGAACTGGGCGGGGAAACCGGCAACTGGTGCATTGTCCGCAAGGATGCAGACCTTGCGGATGCGGCAAGGAAAATCGCCTTCTTCAAGCTGTGCAACAGCGGCCAGATCTGCATCAACATCAACCAGGTGGCGGTTGCCAGAGAAGTCGTCTATGACTTCCTGACCTGCCTGAAAAAAGAACTGCGCCGCCAGATCGGCGTATCCGCCATAGCCAATCCAGAATACCCCTGCCTGATCAGCGACCAGGCGTATGACCGCTGTGAAGCGGAAGTAAAGCAGTACCGGGAGCGGATTGTCTGCGGCGGCTACGGGAACCGGGAACTGCGGAAATTTGAACCGACCGTCATCTTCCCGGTGGATGTCAGTGAACCAATTGTCCAGCACGAACTGTTCTCACCCTTGCTGCCGGTGGTGCCGTTTGATGACAATACGATTGATACCCTCCTGCATACGATTGCATCAAGGGAAAAACCGCTTGCCTTCTATCTCTTTACCAAAGATAAGGCATGGGCGGAAAAGACCATGCGCACCATGCAGTTCGGCGGCGGCTGCGTCAATGAAGTCTGCGTGCATATGATGGTCAAGGGCGTACCCTTCAACGGCGTCGGCCATTCCGGCATGGGCGCCTACCATGGTGAATGGGGCTTCCGGGAATTCACCCATCCCCAGACAGTCCTTTTCGGCAGCAGTCATCTGAACCTTTCCCTGCGTGAGCACCCTTACGAAACCCCGCTGAAAAAAGCACTGATCCAGCTGTTTGAACGCTGAAAGCAATACAGGCATACCGCAAGGTATGCCTGTGAATATTTAACTGTCAGCCTTTTCAAACAGCCCCAGCTGCTGGCAGGCATGCCAGATGCCGTCATCATCCACGTTTTTTGTGATGAAGTCAGCTTTGGCTTTTAAAGCATCGATGGCATTGCCCATGGCAACACACGTCCAGTCATCCACGAACATGGACAGGTCATTGGCCGCATCGCCGAAGACAACGACATCGGAAAGATCGCCATGATAATGGTTCACAATCTGCCGGATGCCGAATGCCTTGTCGGCCGGCTCAACGAAGATGTATTCCTTATGGAAACGGGCCCAGGGAAGTTCCTTCAGCGTTTCCAGTTTTTCTTCTTCCGGCGCAAAGCAGGCAACATAGGCTTTATAGAGCTGCGGGAAAGAGGAAGGGTTCAGGCCCGGCACTGCCTTTGTCTTCATGTAGGTATCATGGGTAAAGTCATAGAACCTTTCATCCGGTGCCAGCCTGGTATCGCTGTTGTCCGGCTGGATGGCCCAGATATACCCCTTTTCCCTGCACTCGTTGATTAAGGCAATCACCTTTTCTCTGTCCAAAGGCGTAATTCCCAGCAGGCGGTCTTCAATGGTCACGCCATAGCCGCCGTCGGAAACCATGTTATGGAAACCCAGTTCTTCCATAAAGCCCACCGCCAGGCACTGCGAGCGGCCGGTGCTGATGGCCAGGAAATGGCCTGCCTCTTCCAGTTTTTTCAATGCGGCTTTTGTGGATTCAGGAATATACGTATTCCCGTATCCGCCGGCAGCCAGCGTCCCGTCAATGTCAAAAAACAGATACTTCTTTCTCATCCCGGCCTCCTTTATTGCTTTCTGTCGGGCATTCAAACTATATCATGTTGAGGGTTCCGGTTGAAGATGCCGGCAGGAGATGCCGGAAAAGATATGATTCAAGTCATATGCCGTACTGCCGCATAATGAAGGCATTTGATGTTTTCTGCAACGAACGGTCGGAATATGCATACGAACGGTAAACTTTCAATTACACCTCAATCATCAGCCATTACATCATTCCGCCGGAATAAGTGATAATAACCTTGCTTTATAAATTACCGCATATCTCAGGAAAACAGCCTCGCCGAACGGAGGGGCTGTTCTTCTTTTCCGCTTATTTCATGCCGAATTCGGAACACAGTTTTTCATAGCGTTCCTGTTCATGCGGCTTGACCGGCTTTAACGGATCGGCCAGCGTATGGTGGATGACATCCGCATCCTTGAGCACTTCATCCATTGCCCCGTCGATCACGCCTTTATCATCATGGTGCCAGATGGCAGAACAGATGATGTCATTTTCTTCTTCTGTCGTTACACCAAGCTCCTGCAGAAGCTGCCGGGCAAGATCCGCCCCAAGATGGGCATGGTCGGTATAGGAACCGCTGCGGTAGGCATGCAGGTCATGCATCAGGCCGGCAATGGCAGCCAGTTCGTCATTCTCCCCCCGCTTACGGGCAATCATCACTGCCGCCAGGGATACACCATGCAGATGGGCGGCTGCATTGTAACGCTTGTCTTTATCAGGCATCTCTTCCAGGATGCCGTGTACACACTTCTGAATTTCCTTGATTCTTGTCATACTGCCTGTTCTCCTGTGTATTGATTATACATCGCAGTACGCAGGTCAGACGGCCAGATTCAATGTTCCTGATCCCTCTTCCTGAGCAGAGATATTTCTGGGTGTGCGGCATGCGGAAAAGAAACTGAATCATACATCCAGTTCCTCTGACCAGCCATACCGTCCGAAATCCGCTTGAAAAAGCAGGGGAAGAATGCTGTTTTCTCCCCCCACCCTCATCTTGCTGAAGGGCAGATTCTGCGTGTTGCAGATACGGACATACGCAATTCCGGAAACTGTCTTTCCAGAGC
>JAFWCP010000075.1 GCA_017536845.1 Solobacterium sp.
ATCCTGTACCTGCTCCTGTTCTGGCTGATGTCCGTATCAGCCCGGCTGAAAGCCGGTACCTGGTGGAGCAACACGATCACCTGGTATGTCCTGCATGCCGTATTCACCTTTCTGATGATGATCCCCGGCATCATCAAAGTCGTGATCGTCTATGCCTTTATCTCGCTGTTCTTCCTGTTCGCCTATGAATGGCGGCAGCCGCTCATGTTAATCGCAGGGGTAGTGCTGGCCGGCATCACCATCCTTTACTGCGGGCGGCAGGCCTACAAGCTCAAGGAAGCCGGTGAAGACCTGGTGGACGGGGTGCTGGACAATGACATCGATGAGCGCTATATGATCGGCGGCTTTAAGGAACATGCCGAAAACCTGCGCATGATCAGGCACGGCGTCCAGACGGCGGTTGACGCCCAGATCAAATCCGAACGGCTGCGGACAGAACTGATCACCAACGTCTCACATGACATCAAGACGCCTTTGACAAGCATCATCAATTACGTTGACCTGCTCAAAAAACCCCATTCGGCGGATGAGGAGGAAAAATACCTGGATGCGTTAAGCCGCAATTCCCGGCGTCTGAAAAAACTGACCGAGGATATTGTGGAAGCATCCAAGGCATCGACCGGCAACATCGAAGCGACATTTGCCCCGGTCAATGCCCAGGAAATGATCGACCAGGCGGTAGGCGAGTACCAGGACAAGTTCGAACTGGCCGGCCTGACCGCGGTGGTGAATGTGGAAAGCCCGGACATGACGTTTGATACTGACGGCAGGCTGTTATGGCGGGTACTTTCCAACCTGCTTTCCAACTGCACCAAGTATGCGCTGGAAGGAACAAGGGTCTACATCAATGCCGTCACTGTCGGGGAAAAGGCCGAGATCTCGATCAAGAACATCTCCAAGGCCGAGCTGAACATCTCCCCGGATGAGCTCATGGAACGCTTCATCCGCGGCGACCGTTCCCGCTCCACCGAAGGCAGCGGCCTGGGTCTCAACATCGCCCGCTCGCTGGTGGATATCCTCAAGGGTGAATTTGAACTGCAGATTGACGGTGATTTGTTCAAGGCGGTGATCCGTCTGCCTCTGTATGTGCAGACGGCTGAAGAAACAAGGAGTAAACAGGATGGATGAAGAACTGAAGGAAACGTGTATCAGCAGTGAGTATCTTTACAAAGGAAAGATTCTCAACATGCGCCATGACAAGGCGCTGGTCGGCGGCGAGGTGTTTGACCGTGAGGTCGTCGAGCATCCCGGCGGCGTCGGCATTGCCCTGGAAGATGAAAAGGGCAGGTTCTACCTGGTCAGCCAGTGGCGCTATGGCCAGAACAAGGTCATGAAGGAATTCCCGGCCGGCAAGAAGGAGAAAGGTGAAGAACCCCTGGTGACCGCAAAGCGGGAAATCGTCGAAGAGACCGGCTTTGAAGGCGAAGGGTTTGTCCACCTGGGCTCCCTGGTGCCGACCCCGGCCTATGACACCGAAGTCATTGAGCTGTTCTACGCAAAGCAGGGGAAATTCGTCGGCCAGCACTTTGACGAGGATGAAAACGTCCTGGTGTCACGGATGACGCTGGATGAGATCATCGCCGATATCATGAGCGGCAAAATCGACGACGCCAAGACCGTTGCGATGGCGTTTATGATCCGGGAAATGAAAAGAAACAGCTGAGGTTTGCATGCAGGGTGCATGGCAAACCTTTTTCAGTTATAATACCGTTATGAGGGTACTGAACTTCTTTACAGTTGATACGGACTACTGCAATTATCTGCGCCGGTTTGACCACAAGGTGTTTTACAATTCCGGCATGAAATCCACCCGTCCGTACATTGGCCCGCTTTTCAAGGGCAGATCGGGAGTAGATTACTACGCCCCTTTAAGCTCGTACAAGACCAAGCATGACTATCTGGGCAAAAGCATGGAATACATGCCCATCTCCAACGACCGCAAGGGCCTGATCGTGTTCCGGAACATGCTGCCGGTGCCGCCCGAGTGCCTGTACCCGATCGATATGTTTGACTACCCCTCCGATTCCAAGGAAACGGAATTCTACCGCACCCTGCTGCGCCAGCAGAAAAACCGCATCCGCCGCAATGCCCAGCAGATCCTCTACCAGGCCGAAACGCTGTACGGCATGTATGAAAATGCCGACGAAGGGGATCATCTGCTGACCCGGATCTGCGACTTCTATGAAAATGAACTCAGCTGCGGGGACTATCAGAACTATCTCCGCGGCAACGTAACCGATGAAATCATTCAGAATGCGGTGGAACATTATGCCGGCTGGGCCCTGGTCAAACCGGCGACGGAGCTGCTGGATGATCCGCTCTGGAAACAGAGCATCATCGACGGCTATATGCGCGGCTTTTCGGAAGATGATGTGGAACTGCTGGCCGGCTACCGGATTGAGGTGGATGAGGCCATGAGCGTCAATGACTTCCGCACGGTGACGCTCTGGCTGTTTGAAAACGGCCTGGAAGTCAGGCCGTGGCTGATGAGCGATGAAATGATCATGGGCATCCAGGATGTCCTGCTGGACCTGATCCGCAAGGGCCTGCCGATCACCGTACAGTGGCTGAATTCCCGCATGGACCTGATGAAAATACAAGCCTGACCCGGAAGCGATTCCGGGTTTTCTGATGCAGAAAAGGCCGGCTGAGAGAGGCCGGCCTGCTGCAGGTATCTATTTCGTCCGCAATGTGATATCGCCGGAGGTGGAACGCACGTCCACATAGCCGACACCGCTGCCGAAGGACTGATGGCCGGCATGGGAATACGATTTCTGCCGCGTCCGGTTTTCAATTTCGCCGGAAACGGTGGAAAGCTGGGCGGTGAAGTCATCATCCGCCAGGCGGATGTCCACGTCACCGGAAATGCTCTGCACGGAGATAAACGGGCCGGTGTGCAGGCACTCAAGCGAAATATCACCACTGGATGTGTGGATTTCGGTGTTGATCGAATTGGTGCGGACATCAATGTCGCCGGAGACGCTGTAGACCTTGGCCCTGGAACCGTTCTGGGTAATGATATCGATGTCGCCGCTGGTCGTCTGGGCATACAGGTCGGAAACCACATCATGCATCTCGATATCGCCGGAAACGGCAATGGCTTCCAGCTCATCCGCCATGCAGGAATTCAGGCTGATGTCGCCGGATTTGGTATGCAGGGACATCGTCGTGGCACGGACGGAATGCATCTCGATGTCAGCGCTGGCGGTGTTCACTTTCAGCGAAGACAGCAGCAGGTCGGCCATGTCAAAGTCGCCGCCGGTGCATCTGACGTCCAGGACGGTAAGATTTTCATAAGTGGATAAGGTAGAAGTTTATGGAAAACAATACTGTGAATATTCCAGAACCAGAGCACGCGCATCTTGTTATTCTGGGTAAAGAATACGAAGTTGTGCTCATA
>JAFWCP010000008.1 GCA_017536845.1 Solobacterium sp.
AGTTTTGCGATTTCCGCATCATCGGCATCATCTGTTTCAACTGCAGCCTTCAGTTTAGCAAAGAGCTCTTTCTGCAGATCCGTGGATCTTGTTCATGACAGCAATCACTTCCTTCGGGCCGGCCGCATAGCCAAGCCGCCAGCCGGTCATGGAGAAGGCTTTGGAAAAGCCGTTGACGACAATGGTCTTTTCCTTCATCCCTTCCATCTGGGAAATGGAGATATGCTTTTCCCCATAGCTCAGTTCGGAATAGATTTCATCCGACAGCACGATCAGTTCCCTGTCCCGCAGCACATCGGCAATTTCATGAAGGTCCTTTTTCTCCAGGACGGCACCGGTCGGGTTGTTGGGATAGGAGAGCACGACCATCTTGGTCTTCGGGCTCAAGGCTGCCCGCAGCTCGTCCGCCGTGACCCGGAAGTCGTTTTCTTCCTTTGTCGCGATGGTAACCGGCTTTGCCCCGATCAGCGTGGCAATCGGCTGGTAGGAAACGTAGCACGGTTCGACGATGATGACTTCATCGTCCGGTTCCAGTATGGCCCGCATGGCCAGGTCAATGGCTTCCGAGCCGCCGACCGTGATCATGATATTTTCCAGGGCATATTCCATCCCGTAGCGGCGTCTGAGCCAGCCGGCAACGGCCAGCCGAAGCTCCTTCAGACCGGCATTGGCGGTGTATTTTGTCCGGCCGAGTTCAAGCGAATGAATCGCCGCGTCACGGATGTCCCAGGGGGTCTGGAAATCCGGCTCACCGACGCCGAGTGAGATGCATTCCGGCATCTCGGCAACCAGGTCAAAGAACCTTCTGATTCCTGACGGCCGCATCTGCTTTGCTTTTTCTGACAGCAGTTTATCGTAATTCATAGTGCTGCCTCCTTATGAAGCCTTATTATAACGATTCTTCTCTTACAATACAAAAGAAAAAAGACCCGGAACGGGTCTTCGAATACGCAAATCAGCTTTCGGTGATGATTCTGACGGCAGGCGCCTTGACGCCGGCTTTGCCCAGAGCGATGACGATATCCTGGTTCAGGTCAAAATAGACATCCCAGTAGTCTGCTGAAGCACACCATGCCCTGACCGTAATCTGCATGGCTTCGTTGGTGCCGCCGGAAATACGGGCAAACGGTGCCGGTTCCTTGATCACCTTGGGATTGGCATTCATGACATCGACCATGATCTTCTGCACAGCCTTGACATCCTCACCCTTGGCACAGGCAAAGACAAGATCCACTCTTCTGGTTGCTTCCGCCGAGCAGTTGCTCACGGTGGCATTCATCAGGGCACCATTGGGAACCGTGATCTTCTTGTTGTCAATGGAGTTGAGAACCGTGTAGAACAGGTTGATCTCCTTGACAAAGCCTTCGGTGCCGGCTGTGATGACATAGTCACCGACATTGAACGGACGGAACGCCATGATCATGATGCCGCCGGCAATGTTTGACAGCGCTCCCTGCAGGGCCATGCCAACGGCGACACCGGCCGAAGCCAGGACGGTGATGACCGAAGCCATCGGAACGCCAAGGATGGAAATAATCGAAACAATCAGGATGACATACAGTGCAACCTTGAAGAAGTTGATGGTGAATGTCCGTACGGACGGATCCACCTTGTCGAGGGACTTGATCTTTCCGATCATTCCGACGAGCTTTCTGATAATGATTCTTCCGACCAAAAAGACAGCCAGCGCAAGCAGGATCTTGGAGCCGGCATTGGTGCAGATCTCTACGATCTGGGCAAGAAATTTCTCCATATGAATCTCCCTTCTGTTATTAAGCATTATATTACAGGAAAAGCGTGAAAGCGCATTTTCATCTGCAGTTGTCACACGGCAGGCGGTTATTTTTGCAAAGTTACCGGTCAAGTGACCGGTAACTTACATTTTTTCATTTCCGGGCGGTGTTTTTTCGGTATTCTGACGGATTTCCCAAAGTTTTTTTGTCGTTTCCGGAATCTGTTGGCAATAAAGAATGTGCAAGGAGGAAAAAGCATGAATCCAGCGTGTGCGGTCCGCGGGCCTTAGACAGCCTCAGTTCCCTTCCGGTTCGGGCGTAAAACAGAACCGGTTCTCATAAGGAGGAGACATGAAGAAGTACGACAGAATCAATTACCATTCTGCCTTTACAGATGCGGTTGCCTTCGTGCTGCAGTATCTTGGGATTGATGCCATCGTTTACGAGGAAGAAACCCTCAGACTCGGAAAGGTGAGAGCAGACATTCACATCCTGATCAAGAGTCCTGCACTGCCGCAGAACGGATTCTTCCGCACTGATACAAGGCACATGGCCATTGAGTACAAATCATCCTACGAACCCCTGGTACGGTTCCACCTGACGAAACTGATCTATTATGCGGACCAGATTTCCGCCCGCATCATAGACAAGCCGCAAGAAGGCGGCATCGTCACCAGCCTGCTCGTCGGGTACAGGTTCTCCCGGCATTTCGATGCCGAACTTCCGCCAGGATTTGAACTTGAAAAACAGGAAAACGGCATCTACCATATCAGCGGATACAGTCTGCACCCGCTGCGGATTGTGAACGTGCCGGAACTGGAAGGTGAGGAGTATACAGCCTTTCAGCTGATCACGAAAGATCCCGCGTATGATAAGCTGCTTACGTTTATGGAACAGTACGAAGGGATGGCACAATCCGGACTGCTGAGTTTCTATCATATCAGCAGCATCATTGAATTCCTGAATAAGACAAATCCGGATCTGATTGAAAGATACAACAACGAGAAAAAAGGAGATAAAGCCTATATGAACACTTTAGGAATGCTTGTCGGCCTGATGAGTGAAAGCAAGGAAGCCCTGTACGCCAGGGATATCCGCATTTTCAACCAGGACAAAACCATCAGCAGGAAGGATGCCGTCATCCGCCAGCAGAAAGCCAGGATCGAAAATCAGAACACCGAGCTCATCGATAAACAGGCGACGATTGATCACCAGAACGCCACGATCAATGATCAGAACGCCATGATCAATAATCAGACCGCCACGATCAATAATCAGACCGCCACGATCAATGATCAGAAGTCTGTGATCTTTGAGCAGAGCGAGATGCTCACTTTGATGGGCAGCACCATCAGCGCCTGGAAAAAACTGGCATCGTTTCTGACAGCGGACGCCCTTCAGACAGCCGCGAAAAGCGCCGGCGTGAATCTCAGAACATTGCTGTAAAAAGCAGCAGCCAAAAGGCAGACGGCCCGTCGGATTTCCGGCGGGCCATTCCTTTGCCTGAAGATTCCGGACTGCCCGGTGCCTTGTTTTACAGTTCCAGCAGGGAAGGATCTGTTTCCCTGATCGGCAGAAAGCCTTCAAAGTACCGATGGATGCCATCCTGCTCACTGGTTCTGACCAGATGGCGCATGTAAAACTGCCCTCTCGGCGTCAGGCCCCTGGCTTCTGCCCAGGACAGCAGCGGTGTACAGATGCTGTTATGGAACTGCCATTCTTCCCGGATATCCATGATGGCGGAAACCACGCAGGAGCCTTCAATCCGGATCAGCTCCGGCATATCCTCTTTCCGGGGTTCATGACTGACACGCTTGCCGAAGCCCCACTGCCATTCGTCTTTCTGGCAGTCATCGAAATATGCCATCATGAAACTGTTTTCCAGGTTGTCCATGATCCACCGGCTGGCTTCCATGCCCTGCGAATCAAGGCGGAGGCTGCCGCTGCGGATCTGGGGCACAAGGATCATCTCTTCCTGGAAACTGACAAAGATCCTGTCTTTGAGGTCAGCTGCCAGCTTCAGCTTGATGAGGTATTCAAGGGTCAGATCTGCCCGCTGCCGGTAAAGCTGCACCTTGCGTTCAAACATTTCCTGCTTCTTTTCCATTTGGCCGATGTAATCCTGCAGGCTGCTGTTCTGCATCATCTCCCTGATTTCGCCGAGGCTGAATTCATTCAGCTGATACCGTTTGCATTCGGCAATCAGGTACAGCTGGTAGTCATCGTAGTACCGGTAATGGTTCTCTTCATCCACCTGGGGATGGATGATATTCTCTTTTTCATAATGCCGCAGGGTTTCTCTGGTGATCCCCAGCATCCTGCAGACATCCTTCTGGGTATACTTCATGGGAATATTTTACATGATTTTGCAAATTTACGGTTGACCTGGTGGTTACCACCTGCTTTAGAATCATGGTGAAAGATGAAAGGAGCATTTAGAACATGCTGAAAATCATGATCACCTGCGGCGGCGGCTTCTCCTCGAGCGCCCTTGTCAATCACCTCAACAAAGAAACAGAAGAAAAAGGACTCACCGACAGAGCCCACTTCCAGTACTGCCCGTACGACTTCGGCGGCATCGGCGGCGACGTCGGATCTGTCGATATCGTCATGCTTTGCCCGCACCTGGCCCATCAGTCCAAAGAACTGGCAAAGAAGTATCCCGATACTCCGTTCTATGTCATCCCGACCCGTCTGTACGGCTTGATGGCAGCGGAAGAATTCATTGAAGACGCGGAAGATGCCATTGCCGGCTGGAAGGAAACCGGCATGAATCCGTTCTACTTTGAAGGTGAACAGGTTGCCATCAAGGTCATGCGCACCGTTTCTCACCGCAAGTGGCTTGCGAAGAAAAAATAATCCCCGACCAACAGAACACAGAATAAATACTCTCTGTGTTTTTCATTTCGCAATGCGGCTGATGCCTTCTGATGTTCCGGGTTTTTCCCGAAGGTAGTGCATGTTTTATGCCTGATTCCGTGAATTCTTTTCTGCACACCTATG
>JAFWCP010000076.1 GCA_017536845.1 Solobacterium sp.
AAGCCGATCGCTTCTTCAACTATCCGTATGCCGCAATTGAAGAGAGCCTTGCCAATGCTGTATATCATAAGGCATATGATATTCGAGAACCCATTGAAGTACGTATTGAAAAAGACAAGATTGAGATTCTCAGCTTTCCTGGTCCAGACAGATCTGTTACGGTTGAAGCGCTGAAAACCTATAACGTCTTTGTTCGCAGATATCGAAATCGAAGGATAGGTGATTTCCTGAAAGAACTTCATTTGACAGAGGGACGTAATACAGGTTTCCGCAAAATACTCAAGGCTTTGGAAGAGAACGGTTCACCGCTTCCTGAGTTTATTACTGATGAGGACCACAGCTATTTCATCACTCGCTTGTTTATCCGTGAAGGATTCAATGAAATTGGCACTGGCACTGAGATTGGCACTGAGATTGGCACTGAGATTGGCACTGAGATTGGCACTGAGGTTGACACTACAGATTTCCTCGTAAAGAACGCACGAAACACAGCAGATTTCATAAAGAACCATCAGCCCAAAAAGCAAAAAACTTTCCTGAGAATTGTTGCCGAAATAATAAAAGACAACAGCCAGCCTCTTACACAGATCGCTAAGAATGCAGGAATTTCCAGGCGTACTGTAGCAAGGTATATGAAGGAATTACAGGAATCTGGAGTGTTGTATCGCGAAGGCAGTGATACTGCAGGAAAGTGGATTTTAAAATAATCTCTGGACTCGAGTTGTCAGAAAGTTGTCAAACATCTGAACTGTCCTAGAGAATCAATGCTTTACACCTGACTCTTAATTAGTGGGTCTAGGGTTCGAGTCCCTAAGAGGTCACCATGTAAAAGCGGTATTACGAATGAGAATACCGCTTTCTTTTTTGCGTTTTCAGATAGTTTTGGACCTATTTAGGAACATTTTCAGCCATTTTCCGAATTATTGTTTCAGATATTTCAGGGATTGCAGCCTGATTGACAACAACTTTGGTGACTGCGTCATCAAGCTTCCCGGCAGCTTTTTCTTCGCAAGAACCAGCATTGCAGCATGCATCTTGATATTGAAAAAGAACAAATCCGATAGTAAAGTTCTTTTCATAGATGCTTCAAACGAATGCTCTTTGGTCACATACAACAATAAGCTGACGCAGGAGAGCATCCAGAAGTTTGTGGTTCCTTTGACAGAATTGAAGGAGTTCTGCACTTCTCTCATCCTACGGTATATGATGAAGTTCATGACAACAACTGCAATCTCTCTGCATCCACCTATGTCGAGGCTGAAGATACAAAAGATAAGATTGATATCAAGAAACGAAATGCAGAGATTGCTGAGATCGACAAAATCATTGCTGAAATTGAAGGAGGACAGAAATCATGAGTGATAAACTGATCAAAACCGACGAAACATATCAGAACCGGGTCAAAGAAATCGGCCAACGGTTCCGTCAACAGCAGATCAAGGCAGCGGTTAAGGTCAATGTAGAAATGCTGAGGTTTTACTGGAATCTCGGCAAAGATATGAATCAGATTAAGGATCACTATCATTGGGGCAGTCACTTTTATGAACAGATCAGCAAAGATCTCAAGAAAGAACTGCCGGACGTGAAATCCTTCTCGCCGAGAAACCTGCTGTATATGCATCAGTTTTACAGACTGTTTCCAAAGGCTGGAATTACGCGCCAACCTGAGACGCAGTTACCTGAAAGTGCAATTGCGAAACAACTTGTTTCGCAAACCGGTGATACAAATGAGGTTTTCATGATTCCGTGGGGTCATATCATACAGATTCTGAACAAATGCCATAGCGACAAAGATAAAGCATTGTTTTATGTTCGAAAAACGATAGAGAATAACTGGTCAAGAGCTGTGCTTCTGAACTTTCTGGATACCGACTTATATGAACGACAGGGTAAAGCCATCACCAATTTTGCCACGACGCTACCGGCACCCCAGAGTGATCTGGCACAGGAAATCACCCGGGATCCTTACAGCTTTGACTTCCTGACAATCCGTGAACAATATGACGAAACAGAATTGAAGGATGCATTGATGAACAACATCACCCGTTTTCTGCTTGAACTCGGCAATGGATTTGCCCTTGCAGGAAGAGAAGTCAGATTGGAGATCGGCAAAACAGAGAACTTCATTGATATGCTTTTCTACAACATCAAGCTGCATTGCTATGTGGTTGTAGAAGTCAAGGTGAAAGAGTTTGATGCAGGAGATATGGGACAGCTGGGAACATATATGGTTGCCGTCAATCACCAACTGAAAGGTGAACAGGATGGACCGACATTGGGCTTGCTGATATGCAAATCAAAGGACAATGTCAAAGCCAGTTATGCCCTGGAAGCCAGCAGCCAGCCTATGGGGATTTCTCAATATGATATCAGCACATTCCTTCCTGAGGAATACAAAGGCAGTCTGCCCAGCATTGAAGAACTTGAAGCAGAAATCTCCGACTGGGAAGGAGAACAGTAACCTGAACAGATTGGGTCAAGAATGCAGGTCTTCCCTTTTTCAGCATGGTGCCTGGAATGTGTATTCTTCTTCTGAGAAGTACATGGATAGACAAGCAGGTGGCCTTTCTTTTTTGTAACTACCACATAAGGCCTTTTCTGATGGTTTGCCTGGATACGTGCCATCTTGCCGGGAGGCAAAGGCATCACACCCTTAGTTCCATGGCCAAAGAGAACAGGGATGAAAAAGAAGACTTTGATCTGACCATCCTCTATGGCTCCGTATCCGTGAATGATATCATCCTCAAAGAAGAGCTGGATGCTTTGCAATGCGACAAGGTCAAAGTCATTCACGTCCTCAACGGTGACAATCTGACTGGAAGGGTGAAACCGGCTTCATCCGCCGAGATATCCTCCGGAAGTATTCCTTTGAAGATACAACTTACTTCGTCTGCCGAAGCGGTGCCTGCGGATTCTGCAGCACCAAGGCACTTTCCTGAGAATACTTTGAATGCCCGCAGAACGATGGCAGAAGAAGTGATGATAAAGATTTCAATTACGTATATGCCTGCCCGGCATACCCGCTCAGCGGCATGGCGGTGAAAATCAGCTTCTGCCCTCAGCATCCTGCACCGGGATGCTGTTTTTCAAGCATTCAGCTGTACAGATATACTCCTATATGGTAGAATATAAACATTACTATATAGGAGCTTTTATATGAAAACAAACGGCGGTTTCCTGATTTCAAAAATCAAGCAGCTGGGCGACCGTATCTTTGAACGGATTCTCAGCCGGAAAAATATCGACGCATTCAACGGTCCGCAGGGACGGATCCTGTATGTCCTCTGGCAGGAAGACAGCATTCCCATCAAAACCCTTTCCGACCGCAGCGGCCTGGCGATCACGTCGCTGACCACCATGCTTGAAAGGATGGAAAAACAGCATCTGATCAGGCGTGTGCAGGATACGCAGGACAAACGCAGGACCCTGCTCTGTCTGACCGAACAGGCCCGCAGCCTGAAGCAGGATTATGACAGCGTCTCCGAACAGATGGCACAGATCTATTACCATGGCTTTACCGAAGAAGAAATCATCCGGTTCGAGGAATACCTTGACCGCGTCCGGATCAACCCGGAAGGGTGGCGCGAACAATGACGATATGCATCAAGGACCAGATTCAGAACCTGAACCTTGTCATCGGCTGCACGGTGGGCTGTTCCTACTGCTATGCCCGAAACAATGTGAAACGGTATCACATGATTCCCGACTTTGCCAGGCCGGAGTTCTTTCCGAATAAGCTTCGGCGCATGGATACTCCCCTGCCGCACAACTTCCTGCTGACCGGCATGAGCGACCTTGCCGTATGGAAAGAAGAATGGCTGGAAGAAACCTTCCGGCATATCCAGCGTTCCCCCCGGCATCAGTTCCTCTTCCTTTCCAAACGTCCCGACCTTCTGCATATCAATACAGATCTGGACAATGCATGGTTAGGCGTTACCGTCACCGGCAAGGCTGACCTGTGGCGTATTGATGCTCTGAAGAAAAACGTTCAGGCAAAACATTATCATGTCACCTTTGAACCGCTTTTTGACGATCCCGGCATTGTAGATCTTCAGGGCATTGACTGGATAGTCATCGGAACCATGACCGGTGTTCAGGCCCGTAAGGTGCATACCGAACCTGCCTGGGCTGACAGCCTGGCCAGACAGGCACATGAACGCAGTATCCCGGTCTTCATGAAAGAAGACCTGCTGCCGATCATGCAGGAAGAAAACATGATCCAGCAGCTGCCTGAAGCATTTCTTAACGTACTGGAGGAACAGAGAACATGGAAGAAATAAAACCAGATGAAATCCGCATCAGCACAGTCATGACTCAGAACATCATGACAAAATCCAGCCTGCCGGTAGGTGGTTATTCCGTCAACCCGTATGTCGGATGCACGCATGCCTGCCGCTACTGCTATGCCAGCTTCATGAAGCGTTTTACCGGCCATACAGAAGACTGGGGAACCTTTCTTGATGTCAAGCAATGGCCTGAAATCAGAAATCCGGCGAAATATGCCGGCCAGCGGGTTGTCATCGGCTCGGTCACAGACGGCTACAATCCCCAGGAAGAAACGTATCAGAACACCCGCAGGCTGCTGAAACAGCTGCGCGGCAGCCATGCGGATATCCTGATCTGCACCAAATCAGACCTTGTCGTGCGGGACATTGACCTGCTCAAAGAACTCGGCAAGGTGACGGTTTCCTGGTCCATCAACACCCTGGATGAAGAATTCAAGAACGACATGGACCGGGCGGTATCCATCGAAAGAAGAATTGCGGCCATGAAAAAGGTTTATGATGCCGGCATCCGCACAGTCTGCTTTGTTTCACCGGTATTTCCCGGCCTGACGGATTTTGAAGCCATCTTCGAAAGAGTTAAAAACCAGTGTGACCTGTTCTGGCTGGAAAATCTCAACCTGCGCGGAGGTTTCAAAAAAGACATCATGGACTATATTGCGCAAAAGCATCCGGACCTTCTCCCCCTGTACCGCGACATCTACAGCAGAAAAGACCGCAGCTACTTTGAAGCGCTCGAAAAGACGGCGAAAGAAATGGCAGACAGGAATGACTGTCCGTTTGTGGACAATGAAATGCCCTACGGCAGAGTACCGCAGGGCCATCCGGTGATTGTGGACTATTTCTATCACGAAGAGATCCGGGGATCGGAAAACACCGGCAGGCGAAAAAAAAACGCTTAAGGCATCAGGACATGCCTGATGTTTTTCAATCCCCGCACCATTTTGATGCCTGAAACCCTGCACTCTTCTCTGCTTCAGAATGCATTTTCCAAAGTCAAAC
>JAFWCP010000077.1 GCA_017536845.1 Solobacterium sp.
CGCTCAGGCAGATTTTCTCCGTTACCCGCAGTTCATCCGGATCGGCCAGAACCACCCTGTCCCTGCGGGTGCAGTGATCGACAAACTGCAGGTTCTCAATGTGGTTTTTCATGCCCGGGAATAACGGTGCATTTTCCGCATTCAGGATATTGAAGGTTCTTCCGAATCCCAGCCGCCCGGCCAGGCTGTCGGAGGAATTGAGCACTGCATCAGCCGTCCAGTACGCCTTGACATCGCCGCAGACAAGCACATCACTGTTGCCGGCGGCCATTTCATCCGCATAGTCCAGCGGTACGTCGGCGCTGACGGCATTGTCGTTGCCTTCTTCATCATAAAGGTGCAGGGTGGTTGCGTAATTCATCCTTGCCCCGGCTGAAAGCCTGGCATCCATCAGGGTGGCGTTCAGGAAGCACAGGTCGAATCTGGAAGCCCCGCTGATGCGGGAGGTGGCGGATACGGAAGCGGACGCCGTATGGTCATGTTCATTGATCAGGCGGAAGGAACCATCGCGGATTTCACAGCCGATGCTGTTTTCCTGGAGCAGCGTGATCTGTGCCTTGCCGTTGGCGGAAAGGATCAGCTGCAGCTTCACCTGCAGGCTCAGGGTCGGGTTGGAAGGCATCGGGACTTTGATCGTGCACAGGGTCAGCGTATCTTCCAGCGTATCGGCCTTGCTTTTCCACATCGAGACAAGGGCCCCGGGAAAGGCATCCGCCTTCAGCTCGGAGAAGTCGCCGTAAAGTTCCTTGTAGTCCGCCTTTTTCATGCCGAGGCTTTCTTCGGTATCAAAATCGAGGCGGAAGTAGGCATCTCTGACATCGTCTTCCTTTGTCTTGAACTGGTAGGAAGCACTCAGGCCTGACAGCTTCAGGGCCGCATAGACATCTGCGCCGGAGGCAAGTTTTTTCTTCGCCTCCGCCTTGACGGCAGAGGAGGAAACGCTCAGCGAGACATTGTAGCCGGCGATGCTCAGGGATTTTGTCAGGGGACGTGTGCTCATCAGGGAAAGATGAGGGTCGCTGTGATACCCGCTGCCGTTGATGACGGTGCCGTCCTCCAGGGTGATCTGCGCATTGCTGAAATCCAGTTCATCGCTGCCGGAGAATTCCATCTCTTCGGTCAGGCCTGTCAGATCCGGCACTTCTAGATTCACCCGCTCACCGGTTTCCGTTGCCTGTGCAGCCGTGACCCGGTAGACCATCGGCGTTCCGGCTTCATCGGCCCAGCTGACGTAATCCCCTTCGCTAAGGCCCGTGTCTTCGGCAAACTCGGCTGTCAGGGTGCCGGGATCAAATGACGTCGGCTGCTGCTGGATCATGGGGATATCATCCTTCCAAACAACGCGGCTGACAGTATCTTCGATCCCTTTGTGGTTGATGTAGCTGACCGCCAGGTCCAGATAGCTTTCAGCCTCTTCCTTGGAAAGGACCTGCCGGGGATGGAAGAGGTGGCGGTCGTCAAGCTTCATCAGGCCGGTTGATACAGCCCCGGCAACCTGGTCTTTATAGAGGGCATCGTTGATATCGCTGATGCCCTGGGTGGATGCGTTCTCACTGCGGCCCATCAGATTGACCAGTGTGTAGGCTGTCATCTCCTTGGTGAGCTGCGCATCCGGGTCAAACGGATAATTGACATCCAGTACCTTGTACTCTACGGCGGCCTGGACGTCTTCATAGAAAATCGAATCTTCACCGACGTTGACATAATACGGCTTGGTCGTCTGGTAGCCCTGGATGCCGGCTTTCTCATTGAGTTCCATGATCCAGGCACCGAAGGTCAGCGGTGCGGCGACAGCCGGGCGGCAACCGCCCGTGAGGGCGGTCAGTACCACTGCCAGTCCGGCTGCTGCTGTTCTTTTAATGCTGGATGCCCGCAGCATTGGATGTGATGGCCGATTCGAGCGTATCGTAGCTGGATACTGTCTGGTCTAAGAAACGCGCATAGGAATCGATGGCCGTGCGGTGATC
>JAFWCP010000078.1 GCA_017536845.1 Solobacterium sp.
CCTGAAACCATTGCATCATGGTGAATCCGAAAACGGCCAGAGTGAGCAACGGTGCAACCTGCTTCCTTCCGGCAAGACTTAAGGCATAGGTCTCGGCGTAGCCGGATATCTGGAAAAATGCGTTTTCATCCAACGGATAATGAAAGCTTTTGAACTCCAGAATCATATGTCTGTAGATGGTGTGGAAGATGCCTGAGGATGGCAGGGGGCCGTCCTGGAAGCTGATGGTGATATCGCACCTTTGGCCGGTACCGTTGAGGACGTGTTCTTCCTGTACGGCCGGACGAAATCCCTGCAGATGCAGAAGAAAGCATATGGCATTGAAGAAAGGATGATGATGGTTCGCCCGTTTTGATAAAACGGAGCGGGTGATCATATCTGCACTTGGCATGGGAGTCCTCCTTTCTATGCAGATGTCCGCCACTGAATGCGGAAGAAAGAAGAAACGGCATGTCAAGGGCCGTGGGTTAAGACGCATGGAAACATATCTATGACCTCCTTCACCCTTCTTTATTTCCGGAAATACTTTAAATGACCCAGAATTTTTTGAAAAATCCGCTGAAATACAAAGAAATTCAGGAAAATCATGAAAACTTTTCATTCCGACCTGTTCCATCTGGAACTGAAAGGGTGATGAGCATTGTGAAGCCGCTTAGGATCATGTTGGATGATGTGCCGCCGATTTCATTCTGCGATTTTAAACATGTACGTCTTATGAGGCTGAATTCTGCATTTCTGACGTTTGACGGCTTTGGAACAAAAAAGAAGGCCTCTGGCTGAGGTCTTCTTTGCCTTTGGCTGTGTAAATGCACCAGGAGAATCGTCTGCGACGATGCGTCATGACCGGCCGGATACCGACAGTACCTGCTGCCAATGGCTGTCTTTTACCACACGCAGATCCTGTCCTGCGGGGCAATGTACATGCCGTCTCCCTCTTTGACATCATACGTCTTGATGAATTCATCAAACTGCTGCACCGGGATATTGATCCGCAGGTAGCCCAGAGGATGAGGATCTGTCCTGGCTCTGTCGATTTCCGCTGAGCGGATGAATGTCGTGGACCAGATTCTTGCGTATGTCTCAAAGAACTTTCTGTAATCGAAATCTCTGATCTTTGCGGCAACCCGCAGGGAACACTTCATACCGCCCATATCGGCGATGGCTTCACCCTGCACACGCTTGCCGCTGTAATGAATTCCTTCCACCGGTTCCAGCTGGTCATAGTACGCAATCAGCTTTTCGGCGCGATGTTCAAAAGCCGCCTTGTCTTCATCCGTCCACCAGGACGCAAACTTTCCGTCTTTGTCAAACTGTGATCCCTGCGGATCAAACGCATGACTTGCCTCATGGCCGATGACGATGGCCAGTGCCCCGAGCTTCTGCTCATAGGAATACGCACTGTCATACACAACGCCGTTGAGGATGCCGGCAAGAATATTGATCGAGTTATCCTGCGGGTTATAGAAGGCATTTACCATGGATGCCGGGATCATGTTCTGATCCCACTTTTCCTTGTCCACCTTTTCGTTGACCTTGGCAAGCTCACGCTTCCGGCGGTAATTCAGAATTTTAAGAGTTGCGTCCAGAAGGTTATCTTCAGCATCAATTGTCAGGTCATCCCATTCCTCCGGTGTATACGGATAGACGGCACGAATCCTCATCGCCTCAAGTTTTTCCACTGCCTTTTCCCTTGTCTTTGCTGAGAGCCAGTCCTCTTCCCCCAGCATTTCCCGGTATTCGCTGATGATGTCCCTGATCATCTTTTCGATTTCTTCCCGCATTGCCGGTGTGCAGTATTTCTGGATATAAAGGTTGTCCATGGGCAGGGAAAGGTTTTTGAACGTAAGGTTGACTGCTTCAATCTCATCCTTTTCCGTGCCGGAAATTCCCATGACCTGGTTTATTGCGTCTCTTGCTGCATCATGGGTTTTCCTGTCCAGATATACATCCGCGCCATCCAGCACCTTGATCGTATACCAGTCTCTTAACGCTTCGAAGTTATCTTCGGTGTAGATGCTGTCAAGGGATTTCATATACTCAGGCTCGTCGATATTGTAAAGGTCTGCCTTTCCCGCACCCCAGCTTTCCAGCAGGCGGACGACAGGAAAACTGCCGCCGGCGTTCCCGGCACCGGCAAGGTCGGTCGGATTCCACATCCTTGAAAAGATTTCCGGTGCATACTGTTCTTCCAGGGTAAACACGTTTTCCGCCATCTTCGTTTCCATGGCAAAGGCGTTGGCAATGATGGTTTCTGCTTCCTCAGCCTCAAAACCAAGCTCAGAGAGGATCACTCTCCACCCTGCCTCATTCTTTTTCTTCTTGGTTCTGCCGTTTTCACTCATTTCCCTGTATTCGGCAGAATCGCCAAGCGAGAGTGACGTGGGCGAAACAGAAATCATGCGTGCTTCGGGATCGACAAGAGAGACGGCGACCGAACACTCAATCAGGCTGCCGAAGATGCCGCCTCTTTCTTCATCTGCGAAATAGGCGGTCATTTCATCCAGGCTGTTCAGGACCCGGATTTCATCCACATACTTTTTCAGCGGCCTGATGCCGTTGCTGTTTCGTGTTTCCCAGTCCCTCAGCAAACCGTAATACGTATGGACAAGGTCGGCATCATGGCCGGTAAGGGTTTCGTCATTGACCATGTCCAGCCTTCTTTCTTCGGCGCTGAACATGGTTTCATACAGGCCGCCGGTCATCTGTTTTCCTTCGGGAATCTTTAAGCCAAGCACATAGTCCCTGTTTACGGCGAGGTTGAAATCATCCTGAATTCTGGCATTTGCGTCAGGGCTTAATTCCCCGTTGATTTCCGTATTTGTCCAGGCCCATCCGGTCCTTTTCTTTTCTTTGCAATCCTGGCTTTGAGCAGCCGGGTTTATATCTTTATTCATCTTTTTCAGTCCCTTTCTACCCTTAAACCATATGTTACGGGCCGCTGAACTGTCAAGCGATTGCCTCTCGCAAAGGGAAACCCCCCTTTGAATCCTGCGGCGTGAAGAACTGCTGGACTGACTTACGAACATGAGGAAAGGTTACAGCATTGTTTTCCAGGGCTCTTTTTCATCAAAAACAGCCTGACCGTACAGGGCCACAGAAAAAACGGAGGCAGGATCATTGATCCATAGCCTCCGTTTCTTTCGTCAGTTCCTGAACGGCAGGGTGAGCGGTTTTCAGAGGAACAGGTTCATGCTGAAGCCGGCCTGTTTCATCGCATGCGCGAGCATTGCAACATCCTTATCGGAAAGATGCTGCCGGCAGAACGCAATGGCCTTTTTCAGCTCTGAAATTGTCTGATTCTTCTCGGTAAGAGACTGCACGAGACCGGTGTTTTCATCCACCAGTTCATCGTTTCTCTGTTCTGCTTTCAAGAACATTTCTGCTAATCGGTTGTGTAACATAGTGTTTTGTTTTCCTCCTTGGGCCTGTATCTGATCTGCCAGATCCGGTTTTTTTGCAAGACATATCTGAGGAATTCTTCCCCATATGCAACAGCTTCTTCATCACCTTTTTTCGCCATGAGATCAATCAGGTCGACCAGAATATTGACGTTTTCCGAAGTCGGATCCTTTCCCAGCAGGCTCAGGCAGGCATGTTCAACACCGATAAGTTCTTCGATCAGTACGCATCGAAGATCATGCCTGGTGTATCCATGAACATCGTAGATGCCTGATTCGCATTTTACAAGTTCATATTTACGAGAAAATGCAGCCTGAAACCATTGCATCATGGTGAATCCGAAAACGGCCAGAGTGAGCAACGGTGCAACCTGCTTCCTTCCGGCAAGACTTAAGGCATAGGTCTCGGCGTAGCCGGATATCTGGGAAAATGCGTTTTCATCCAACGGATCATGAAAGCTTTTGAACTCCGGAAGCATATGCCTGAAAGCTGTGCGGAAGATGCCTGAGGATGGCATATATATCTTCGTTTCCATGAAGATGTCCGCAGCTGAATGCGGAAGAAAGAAGAAACGGCATGTCAAAGGCTGTGAATGAAGAAAATTCGAAGCAAATCAATGACCCCCTTCACCCTTTTTTGTTTCCGGCAATGTTTCAAAACGACGAAAAACGCCGGAAACCGGCAGGAAAGCAGAGAAATTCAGAGAAATCCTGAAAAGTTTTTCTCCCTGGAAACTGTGCTGAATTGTGGGATTCTGAGGGCTTTTTTACAACAAAGGAAACCTTTCGTTTCTTTGAACAGTGTGAATAAGTAAGAGGAATCGTTTAGCAGTTGTGTAATCATCGGGCAGCTGACATTCTCTGCCTTAATGTACATGGTATCTCCTTTTTTGACATCATACATCTGAATGAATTCATCAAACTGCTGCACCGGGATATTGATCCGAAGGTTCGTGGATACAACTGGCGGAAGATAGGAAGAATAGCCGGCAATGATGAACCGTCTGCCGGTACAGGCTGCGGTATGACAAAGCGGAAAAATGATCTTTTCCCGGGAAATGATTCACAGAACCTTCAGAAATCGTTCAGGAGGTGTTCAGGAAAAGGCAGTATTCTTATCCCGTCAGCAAGGGAATAAGCTGACTGACCGATTCATCAGTCTCTCCTCAATATGAATGAAAATGGTTAAACGACTGCTGCAGAAACAGCGGTTTTCTTTATGGCGTAAACTGCAGAATTCATGCCCATATCTGCATTTTCCTGTCAGATGTGCAGATTCGGCTTAAGCCGTATCTGCAGTTTCCTGTCAGGCTGGACAGATTCGGCAATTCGCAAAGGCAATGGCTGCTGCGGTAAGCTATCTGCACGAAGAAAGGGGAATGCGGATGGCTGAAAAGGATGACGAAAAAAGAATCAACTATCATTCCCTGATCTTCAGCGCGATACGCTTCATCCTGTCGCCGAAGCTGGCGGAGATCAACGTGGAAAAAAGCATCCTGCATGCCGAGCGGCGGATGGATATGATGGTGAAAATGCACGTCCATGACCGTGGTCGTCCGACAATCTTCAAAGGTCTGGACAAACGGCTGGCCGTTGAAGTGAAAGGACCCGGCAGTGTGATGAATCTGGAAACACTGGATCAGATCATTGATTATGCCAACACAGAAGCAACAGCCCTGTATGAACAGGGAGCTTCAGAATGACTGGGCATTGTGACAATGATCATTGGATATCATAAGCCGCACAAG